>JBGCES010000999.1:0-4683 GCA_045106545.1 Saprospiraceae bacterium | reverse complement strand
GTGACGATTCAAGTCGATACGAAAAGAAAGGCTACTAACAGTCGCGTATAGATGAATAAGGTGCGTATTATATTGATATTTTTCAATTAGGAACGCCTTGTTTAATTAGGAAAAAGGCTTTTCATATTTATGGCCTTCACTATCCTTTAACAAAGAAAAGCGGTAGCGAATGCCATTTTCATTTTTCATTAGCGCATCAAAACCTTTGATGGCAGCATTGAATTGATTGTAAAAAACGGGATCGATGTCATCGTTCACTATACTGAAACCAATGCGAATTTTGGTATTCAGAACTTTACTAAACTGCTCCTCTACTTTTGCACGATCGGCAAGTTGATATTCCTTTATTTTGTTCGATTTGTTAGATATTCCGACGAGTTTATTCGGGAACAAATAATACTTGAGGTATTCAGTTGAGTCCTTTTTTCTTTTTAAGGAGATGATTTTGTAGCAATTCATGATGGTTAAAAGTAAGATTTTTTATGGTTTCGTCCATTCTCCATAATCCTTGTGGAATATGAAGGTAGATCTCGCGTTCTTCGTTGAGAATTTTAGAAAAGAATGAAAATTTTTCACCGATGGAAATTAACGCCGTGGTGTCTTGGCTGAATAGGTTGATTTGGGACAAAAAAATCAGAGAGAATAGTAATAGTCGCATTTGCTTTTTTTTGAACATTAAGGCATTACAAAGGGTTAACTTTCTCTTTCAATAAATACGCTATCGCATCATCTAAAACTTGGGTGAAGTTTTCAGAAGTATCAAAATACCTTAGTCCATATGTTTCACAAGAGTTTTTTATCCTTTTACTGTATTTAATCATATTTCCGATATGCTGCTTCACGTAGTCCTTCGATTCGTTCGTCAACCAGTCATTTTCCCCATTGCTATACTGATAAACAGCTTCAACTTTTTTAGCAATATCCATATCAGCGTAACCAACGAAACAAATTTTAATACTATCAGGATGTTTTTTTAATAATTGACCAACCAACTCGGGAAGCACAGCCTCCCCTTCAATGATATAATCGGTTCCTCCCCAGATCATACTTTCACACATTGCTTGCAAAAAATCCCAAAACTTTTCAGCTATTTCATTCGGCCATAATTTATCATGAATACCATATTCTGGGATACCGTTCGTAAACCCCATCACCAGCCAATCAAGAGATAGATATGGAATGGCGCATTGCTGCATCATTTTCTTCGCCATTAATGTTTTTCCAGATCTTGATGTTCCACTAATTATATAGATCATACTTGGCTTGCTCTAAAATGATTAATTAAGAAAGTCGGATAAAAGTAGCAGCACGTTTTGACTTTCCGCCACAACTTGACTTTTATCTCAACTGTCTCTATTCTAACAACTCCAATCCCCTTTCCAAAATCAAATCCTGCCCTCCCAAAATCGCATTTTCAGCAGCAATAAAATAATCGGGCGGCACGCCAATCCCTGCATAGTTCATCCCATCGGGCGCGAGGCATTTTTCAAACGTCAGTGTGTACGTCCAGCCATTCAGCATCTCTCTGCCCATAACCGATCCTTGCGTATTAGCAGTCGTATCACCTACGATGGTTACGTTCTCTAATAAAGTCGCGCCCACGGCAAAACGTTCGCCCGCGCTGATGGTAAATCTGCCGTTGAGTACGACCACGGGTTGAGCATAATAAATCTCAGGATCGGGTTCGATATACCATTCGTATTTTTCATCAAAACCAGTAAGTGTACGGTTCTGAGTCGTATGCCAAAGTCGCTGTTCATTGGTCAATTTAGCGAGGAGATTTTGCGCGTTGTAAACACTACCACCGTCATTGACACGCAGGTCGATAATCAATCCTTTCGTATCCGAAAATTTGGTGAATACTTGTCGATAAATTTCATTATTTGCCGCTACATCGCCTTTAAAATCTGCACAAAATAGGTAGCCGATACTGTCGTTAATCATGCCCGATTGGATCTGCGGGCTGTGTTGTTCCACTTGCGTTAAATAACGCGCGGTGACGGACTCTACATAGTTTTTAGTGTAGCCCAAATGCTCAATGGAATACAAAGTATCAAAAGGCGCAAACATCCACACGTGCGGATCGCGAAATTCCAAAAGCATTTCTTGCAACAAAGCGAAATAAGCCGTTTCATTGAGGTTTTCAGCTACTTCCGTGCGGTATTTATCGCCGATTTCATCCCAAGCAATCTGACGCGATTCGATGGACGCGGAATATTTGGCAATGCTTTGGTGCAACTCGTCAAAAGTAGCTGCTTTATCGTAAACAAATGTTTCGCGACTGCAACCGAAAAGGAGCAACAAAAAGACAACTAAAAAACTGATATTCAGCCGCTTATGCAGTCTATCTTCTGTCAGTCCCGAAGTATTTCGGGGCGGTCTGTCTTCTGTCAGATTCATCGGTCTCTCTTCTGTTTTCTGATTCACAATTGATAATTTAGATAGCATCGAATAGGTACGTTAAGGTGAGTGACTTTTTCAGGAAAATTAATCCGATAATAGTTAAATCCTACTTTGCCTTGTAAATTTAATTTTTCTGACAATTTGAGGTGATACAATACATCAAATTCAAAAGCCGACCAGTTAAAAAATGGCAATTTCCATTGTCCGTATTTTAGCAAACTAGCTGCGCCATTTTCATTAAAATCGTCTAAAAATACTTCGTCGAAGGTCAGCGACGGTTTGCGATTGATATAGGTAAGAACGGGCTTACTCAGCTGCGGTAGCAAAAAGGAATTATCGGAAATATTGACTTTGTGCGCCAATTGCACATTTAAACTATTCTGAAATTCCCAACTCAGCCCATCCAAAAAATCGTACTCCCGAAAGAAGAAACTGCTTTGCACTGCGCCCCCTAAATAGCTATTTGAATTTTCACCTACGGAACGCAGTAATTGGTATTTCACACTCACTTTTGTCCAGTCTTTGAGTTGCGTGTCCGCTTTCGAGCGCAGCGGATAGTTATTCGTTAAAAACGGAATAATCAACTGAATTTCAAATTGATTTATCCACTGTCCGTTGGCTTGAAAGCCATTGATACCAACTGGTAAACCCATCCCTTCATAAGTAAGTGGCGAAGCGGAAAGATCAGTATTTTTGATGAGGTCGATGCCACCACCAATGCCGAGGGACAAAGGGAAGTTATCGGTTTGTGCGGATGCGATTAGCGCATTTGTGAGTAATAAAATGATGAGTAAGTGTTTTATCATTTATCTAGGGATAGAAATAGGGTAGTGGGTGAAAACAGTTGATTTAGGTATCGGATACCTTTGAGGTATCCGATACCTGAGCATTCCATCAACAAGTTTAACCCACCACCAAAAATAGTTCGTAAAAATAGCTTTTAATTCAATTCATTTGAATACAATACATTGAGTCTGTAAACATATTTTGAGACGTAAATGTCTTCACTTTGTCCACTTAATTCTTCATGAGAAAACTCAATAATAGACAGTTTTTGCTTCTTATTGTTTATGTGAAATTCAATTTCTCTAGGTATTTCTTCTTCATAGAAGCCAGTAGTTCCAAAATTAGAAACCTCTAGACGCTGCTCAACTTTATTTCTTTTGAATAGCGATTTATTTCTTCTTTGAACGACAGTTACAGTAGTGTCCTTTCCATAAAAAGGAAATAAAGGCAAGGAATCTATTGTTATTTGTTGTTCTTGAAAGTTCGATAATCCCAGATATTCTACTTCCGAATAATTCGATTTAGCGGTTCTAATATAAAATCCCTTACAACTTGTTTTTACATTATAAAATCCTAATTCATCAGGAGTTAGCCACACGCCTTTCTTTTTATTTTTACAAGGAGATAAAGTCGTTCCGTATTGGAAATATAAACTATCTAAGAATGGTTCGTTGGTAAATATATCAAAAGCTCGAATTTTTATTTCCTTTTCACTCTGTTGAGGTGATGGATTTAGATGTAGCAAAATTAGAATTAGTAAAAGCATGTTATTTTGAGTTTATTAATTCCGCTTCCGATGCAACCTCGGCACTAAAATTCCAGTCAACGCCCCCAGCGCATAACCCGCAATTACATCCGTCGGATAATGCCGCCCACCTTTGACGCGCAGGTAGCCCGTGATCGCGGGCAATACCGCTGCACCAATCCAGATCCACGGTTTCGCGCGACTATTCGGATAATAATCCGAGAAAACTTGCGCCGTAAAAAAGGTATTGTAGGCGGTTACTGAAGTATGTCCCGACAACATTGCTGTACGCGCGTCCCTACTTTGGCGCAATTCTAATGATTCTTGTGCATTAAAAGCAAAAGGTCGCGGTCGCTTGACCGTATATTTTATTAAACCTGTAATTCCCGCGTTGACTAAATAACCTTCCAACCACATCAATGGTCCACGCCAGCGATCTTGTCGCACACGCTGTCCTGCTAATAAAGTAAGCGGCAAAACGTGACTGCAGTAGAAAAAAACATCCGAGGCATTTTGCGCTGACAGGGAGAGGTTTTCCGTAGCAAAACGATCGAATGTACTAATATTCAATGGATCGAGTTGCTCCAATTCTGGCAAAGTTAAACCTTCTGTATTGGCGCGAAGCAAAGCCCCGATTCCGCCCGTTCCTAAACCCAGCGAGATAATAGGTAATTCTTTTTTTAAACTAAATGCGTAAGGTGATTGCGCCGCAGTGGAAAGGGCAAAGATTAAACTAAATAATAAGCAAC
>JBGCES010000998.1:0-13027 GCA_045106545.1 Saprospiraceae bacterium | reverse complement strand
GCCCCAATGCGAAGCATTCCAAGTACGCATGGCGTAATGAAAAAGGGCAATAAACTGTTCGCCTCGTTCGTGTTCAGGATCTTTTACGACTAATTCGTGATAGTCTTTAATCCATGCAAAACGGTTGGCGCAGGCTAAGGCAGCACCTTCGTGATTGCCTTTGATGAGGTAAATTGTTCCGTTGAGTCGCGCTAAAATTTTATTTAGCTTTTTGGCAGAGCATAATCCGACATCGCCCAAATGATAAACTTCGTCGTCCGCACCTACTTTTTCATTCCAACAGCGAATCAAATGTTCGTCCATTTCTTCGACCGAAGCGAAGGGGCGATTGGAAAACTTGATGATATTTTTGTGACCAAAATGGTGGTCTGAGGTGAAAAATATGTTTTTCATAATCAGGGTTTTAAATTTTAAGCAATCGCACTTTAACTTTAGCCATATGATTTTAGTTCCATCCTAAATTCAAATTATTCAACTTTCCTACTTTTGTGCAGATCACCGAACAACTTTAAAACTATTATCTAACCATCGTCTAACAATATTTTCCATGCAAGCATCCGTCGAAATTAGTATGTATCCACTCACCAAAGATTACGAAACGCCGATTCTGGATTTCATCAAAAGAATGAATACGTATGAAGGTTTGAAAATCGAAACCAATAAACTCAGTACGCAGGTTTTTGGCGATTACGACCAAATTATGGCTGCGTTACAACAAGAAATGAAAACGTCTTTTGAGCAGGATAGTACGGTGATTATGGTGATGAAAGTGCTAAATGTATCGCCTTAAATGGAAATCATTTTTGCCGCATTTTCCCCAATCAACGTCCCAATCGCAATTCCCATTCCGCCCATGCGTACTGCTGCGTAAATATTAGGCTCAATTTGCCGAACGATGGATTTTTTTTCTTGTCCAACGCCTAATATTCCACTCCACCATTGCGCAATTTTTACGTCTTGATTGGGAAAAATCACGTCATTTAATAAATCGCGCAGCGCGTTTTGAATCAGATCAGTTGTGCCAAATTCAGTCGTCATTTCGCCCGTTTTATCGAG
The DNA here is from genome assembly GCA_045106545.1 of Saprospiraceae bacterium. Taxonomy (GTDB): domain Bacteria; phylum Bacteroidota; class Bacteroidia; order Chitinophagales; family Saprospiraceae; genus JBGCES01. Next base: position 11,971 of record JBGCES010000998.1, on the reverse strand, counting down.
TTGACGACCACCGCCTAGCAGCATTCGGTTATCAATATTTCTAAAATAAAAATAGCCCTGATCGTAATGGAAAGTACCTTTAACTTTTAAGTTCGGAATGGGTTCGGTAATTAAAACCTGATTGCGGGCGGGTTGCACGTCTAGTTCAGGTAAGAGTTGGCGGGCAAAACCATTGGTGGCAATTAGGACGTTTTTAGCAAGGAGATTACCATATTTTTCATTAAAAACAACGACCTGATTTTTTTCATTTTCTAATCGTTCTACTGCAAAGCCGTTGTAAATTTCGATACCTAAGTTTTGCGCAATTTTTAACAACACTTGCATCATTCGCCCCGTATGAATTTGTCCTTCAGCGACATTATGAATTAAAGATTTAATCTGTTGAAAATCAAACTGTTGTATTTGCTGATTTTTAACTTGAAATACATTTTCAACCCCCGTCATCTCTACTAATTTTTCATTAAAATCATCAACATGATGCAAGCATTTTTCGTAAATATCCGTCTCTTCTGCGCGAAATAATTCATAACCGCCCCGTTGCTCAAATTGCAAATTTTCATCACCTACCCGCGACCGCAATCGCTGTAATCCCCGCCAACGTTGTTCCACCAATTTCCACGTCTGTTCTGCGCCATTTTGTTCAATATCGTCCAACAATTCCGTCATGCTACCAAAGCAAGCAAAACCCGCATTCTTAGTACTCGCGCCACTTGGCAACGCACCACGTTCCAATACAATCACCTTCGCCTCTGGATGTTGTTCTTTGTAAGTGATCGCAGCATTCAAACCAACGATTCCACTGCCAATAATAGCGAGGTCTATTTTGGTAAAAAAAGTAGATTGTTCCCAGTAACTAAACATGACTCTATTTATTTTTCGAAGTTGTGTAATGGTTAATGTGTAATGTATAATTTGGGTGGTAGTCGAAAGATAGCTACTTTCGCCCATGTAACGCAATTACATGTTACACATTATTCATTACACATTAGATGAGACTTGGCAAAATATAAGCAAAAATATTACGTGGTTTGGGCTGGACACAACCCTGGTATTTATGATACTTGGGAGGACTGTCAGATCCAAACTAAGACCTTTTCCAAGCCGCAGTTTAAATCTTTTCCAACTTTAGAAGAAGCCGTAGAAGCTTTTCGTGGTAGTTATTGGGACTACGCGGGTAAGAGTGCTAAATCTGGTAAATCGACTACTGCGACTCTTTCGCCAGAAGCGCGCAAAGCGATTAATTGGAATACGATTTCGGTGGATGCGGCTTGTAGTGGTAATCCCGGCGTAACGGAATATCAAGGTGTCAATACGCAGACGAAAAAGCAAATTTTTCACGTCAAACTAGACATCGGTACTAATAATATCGGTGAATTTCTCGCGCTCGTTCATGCGCTTGCTATGTTTAAAAAAGCAGGCAAAAATACACCGATATATACCGATTCTAAAACGGCGATGGCGTGGGTACGTAAGAAAAAAGCCAAGACGACTTTTAAGAAAACACCCGCTACTGAATATACACACCAGTTGATTCAGCGAGCAGAAAAATGGTTAAAAGCAAATACTTTTACCAATCCGATTCTGAAATGGAAAACGGAGGAATGGGGAGAGATTCCAGCGGATTTTGGAAGGAAATAAAAACGAAGAAATAGGATTGCCCACGGATTTAACGGATGCGACGGATTCATGTAGGTCGTGAGCAATATTTCCATATTTATGTCGCTCACGACCTATTTAAAATCCGTTAAATCCGTCCGATCTGTGGGCAATCCTACCTAAAAAGTAGCACACACTTTTTTATAAACACCTGTTGGTCAACATTTTACTTCATTTAAATTTTACCAACTTAATTTTTATGCGATTTTTTATTAGTGTGCTTTTTCTATTCAATTTCATCGTACTCACTGCGCAAAATTGCCCCGATGGGCGTTATCGCGAGCGCGTTTTTTCCAATATTGAAATTACTCAAGACCTCGTTTATGGTCAGGTAGATCCTTATGACGGACGCGGACGAACCGATTTGGAAGACATCAAACTAGACTTCTACGCGCCAGCGGGAGATACTTTACAAAAAAGACCTTTGGTCGTGATGTGTTTTGGTGGTGGTTTTATTCTCGGTGAAAAAGATGATTCGGATATGGTCGCGTGGTGCGATAGTTTAGCGCATCGCGGTTATGCTTGTGCGTCCATTGATTACCGCAAAGGATTCAATGTGTTGTCACAGCGAAGTTCGACTCGGGCAGTATATCGCGCAGTGCAAGACTTGCGGGCTGCGATTCGTTATTTGCAAGAAGATCCTGATAATTTAGGCTTTAATATTGATGCTAATAATATCTTTATCGGTGGCGAAAGTGCGGGTGCAATTACGGCATTACAAACAGCTTTTTTAAATGAAGAAGCGGATCGCCCGCTGGAAACTTTTGAGAAAGAGCGAGGTGGTGGAAATGAAGCCATTGATTTGGGATGTTTGGATTGTTCGGGGAATGACTACGAACAGCCTGTAGAAATTAAAGGCATCTTGAGTATGTGGGGTGCCGTAAATGATTTACAGCAAATCGAGGCAGACGAGCAAATTCCGACTTTTATGGTACATGGAACACTGGATCAGATTGTACCTTATAAAAAAGGGCGACCGTTTAATCTACTGTATTATCCCAAAGTGTATGGTTCGAAATTAATCAAAGAACGCATGGATGAATTAGGAATCTACAATGAGTTAGATGCCTATCGCGGTAACTTTTCCCATACGGTTTATGGCGTGCCTAATTTAACTTTTCCAAATCGTAGATGGGCAGGCATCTTTGACCAAGCGCAACATTTTTTAGCAGATGTAATGGAATGTCCAGCTGCCCCTTTAGCAGATGAAACGAATGATTTTAAGTTAAAAATTGCGAATGCGCCGTCAGTAGAAAAAACGGCAATCGAGAAACTTTGGGTGCAAGAAAAACAACTGCACTTACAGTTAAATGTCGATGAACAGCAAACCATTCAAGTAGTAGTTTTTAATGTAAATGGACAACTTTTATATGAAAAACAACATCAGGTAACAAGTGGACTTAATCAATTGAATATCGATATAACTAATTGGCAGTCAGGCAATTATTTTGTAAAATTCATAAGTGGAAATAGCGTAGAGACACAACAGTTTTTCACAAAATAGTATAATATTAAATTGAACGACGCTGGGAAAGCGCAGTCCGATGACCGTAACACTAAGTTCATCCAGTAAGCAACTACATCAAACTATTTTCAAACCACCTTTACACCACTTTCAAACCACTTTTCACCATGTTTTCCATTGATATAAATTGCGATATGGGCGAAAGCTACGGTCGTTTCCAAGTTGGAAATGATGCCGCGATTATGCCTTTTGTCACGTCCTGCAATATCGCTTGTGGTTACCACGGCGGTGATCCATTGACCATTGAAAAGACGATAAAATTAGCGTTGCAACATGGCGTACAAATTGGTGCGCATCCTTCTTACCCTGACCTTTCGGGTTTTGGTAGAAGGCGCATGAATGTGCAAAAAGACGAACTGAAAGCGATGCTCAAATATCAAATTGGCGCATTGAAGAGCATGGTGGAAAGTTTGGGTGGAAAACTGGCTTACGTTAAGCCGCACGGCGCATTATATAATACTGCTGCTAACGAAATAACGGAAGCGACTACGATAATTCAAGCCGTACAAAGTATTGATTCTGAGTTGATTTTGCTCGGTTTGGCGGGTAGTGTAATGGAAAAAGCCGCGCAGTACAACGACATTCGCTTTGCTGCGGAGGCCTTTGCCGATCGCACTTACACTGCCGAAGGTAAATTGATGAATCGGCATCGTCCTAATGCTGTGATTCATGATGCCGCAACTGCCGCTGCGCAAGTGTTGTCAATTGTAAAAAAACAAGAGGTGATTAGCAATGAAGGGACAGCTGTTCCTGTAATCGCGCAGAGTGTTTGTATTCATGGAGATAATCCGCAGGCGGTGGAGATTTTGGGAGAGATTGGACGAGTGTTGGAGGTGCGAGGGGTTAGTAAAAGGATATTTAAGTGATTGTGTAAATGTTGTTTTTGGTTATAATTGGTATTATCTAGTAAAAAATGGGAGATAATACCAATTATAACTCTAATATTCGTCTTTATTTGAAATTATCTCGCATTATTAAACATGACCTTCCACTCTTTCGGCGACCGCGCATTACTAATTAACTTCTCCCAAGGTATTGATAATCAAATCAATACGCAAGTTATTCGGTTTAATCAAGCCGTTCAGAATGCGACAATTAAAGGTGTGAAATATACAATCCCCGCTTATTGCTCGCTCACTATTGGCTACGATCCACAGCTAACTAATTATGATGATTTAGTCGAAATTTTACAACAAATAAAATTACCAGATACCGTTGAAACAGAATCGCGACTAATTGAAATTCCTGTTTCTTACGCTCCAGCAGATGCATTGGATATGAAGGAAGTAAGTCGGCAAACGGGCTTAACTCCCGAGGAAATTATTGACTTACATACTTCTAAGATTTACCGTGTTTTCATGCTCGGTTTTCTGCCTGGTTTTCCATATTTGGGTACAGTAGATGAACGGTTAAAAGTTTCGCGTAAGCAAAATCCACGTTTGCGAGTGCCGCCGAACGCCGTAGGTTTGGCAGGTTTGCAAACAGGTATTTATCCGAGTGCTGCGCCGGGTGGTTGGCAGATTATTGGACGGGCAATGATAGATGTTTTTGATGATAAAAAGGAGCATCCATTTTTGCTGCGGGCGGGAGATCGGGTTAAATTTATTCGCTGGAGGACAGACTCTCTTGTCTGTCAAGAAAAGCCCGCTACCCCACTATTCACACACAGACAAGAATGTCTCCCGCTAGTCAGACGGAACAAGTTGTCCTCCATTCTAAAAGCAGGCTTACACACCACCATCCAAGACAATGGTCGCAGTGGCTACCAATCACAAGGCGTACCAGTGGGCGGCGCGATGGACAAAAAAGCGATGCAAATTGCTAATCAATTAGTAGAAAATCAACCAAATACGCCCGTTATTGAAATTACACTTTTGGGCCCTAAAATTCAATTCCACACCGCTACGCAAATTGCCATTACGGGTGCGAATTTATCTGCCAAAATAAATGGAAAAGCAATTGAATACTACCGAACGATTAACATTCAACAAGACGATATTTTGTCTTTCGGTTTCCCTAAAATGGGTTGCCGAACGTATGTCGCAATTCGCGGAGAGTGGGAAATTAAACGCTGGTTAGGAAGTGCCAGTGCTGCCAGTACAAACACGGTAGCACTTACGCCTGACAGTTATTTAAAAAAAGGTAATCAATTGATTATCAAATCTTTGCCTTTTGTTCAGATTAAAAAAACAACGCCACCAAACACCATTGATTACAATTCTCCTTTTACGATTCGTGTTCTGCCAAGTATCGAATTTGAGCAATTTCCTCGGCGCTCTATCGCCCATTTTTTTAGCCAAATCCATACCATCTCACCCGACTCTAATCGAATGGGTTATCGGCTGCAAACGACACTTATCGATTTCTCTCCACCACAAGAATTAATCTCCTCTGGAGTTGTTCCAGGAACGATTCAAATCACCAATTCGGGGCAACCCATTATCTTAATGCGTGATGCGCAGACGACGGGCGGTTATTATCGTTTTTTGAATGTCATTAGCGAAGATTTAGACCGTTTAGCGCAAGCGAAACCAGGCGATAAGATCAGATTTGAATTGATATGAAAGAGAGATGAGAATTTAAATCGTTTCTCTATCAGAAGTGATATCAACCTCGAATGAGTCTGACCTCTGACCGCGTAGCGATCTGACTTCTGACCTCTTTAAAAAACTTTTTTCACTTTTTTTTACCCTCCATGCAGCGTTTTTCCATCTTTGGGTTAATCAGTAAGTAACAACCCATTGATGGAGAAAGGAAAACGACTGTATTAGATGATGGAACAAAGGTTTTATCTCTTTTCTCTCCTCCCTACTCCCTCTTCTATTTTTAATTTTTTAAACTGTTATTATGTTTTTTACTAGAAAGCTGTGTTTACTGTTACTACTACTCGCAACGATTTATAGCTGTGAAAAAGAGAATTTTAATTATGTGCTGGATGAAGCGATTCCTGAACCGCCCGTGATTATTGAAAAAGAAGAGGGCATTATACAGCTTACCTTCAATGATGAACCAAGTGATACCTTACGCGGGTTTGCTAAAACGGAGGATAATATTGTCTATATCATTTCTAATGGAGAAATAGAGTGTCGAGGCGACGGTAGTTTTAGAGCACAAGGAAGTCTTTTTATGAATCTAATTCGGTTTGATGAAATAGCATTTGTTAATAGCGTATCTTTTGCGAGAGAAATCAATGGTGAGGAAGTTAGTCTAATGGCAGAAGGAACACTGTTTGATTGTGGAAGAAATAGACCATTGGTTGAGCTAGAAGAAATTTCTGATAGTGAAATTAAAGGAAAACTCACTGCTGACTTTTATATTTTCGATGTTGATGGTGGTGGCGATTGTGAAGAATTATGGACGTACTATGGCGAGCTTACCTTAGCATTTGCTATTCCTGTTGAACCATGTGATTAATTTAATTACCCACTGATTATCAACAACTTAAGTAAAAATATCATCACCGACTGTCAGCGCGATCAACCCGCTGCGCAAAAACAACTGTACGAGCAGTACCTGCCCTATGTGGTAGGTATCTGTCGGCGGTTTAATATTCGATCGGCGGAGTTGAAGGATATGGTGCAAGAGATTTTTATTGAAACTTTCGTAAGTATTGGCAACTATAATCCCAAGAAAGGTGAATTCAAATATTGGTTGAAAAGTATCGCGATTCATAAGATATTAAATCAATTTCGTAAAAATCGCATCCAATTTTCCAATCTCGCTGATTTACCAAATGAAGATTTACCGAGGACTCAAATTAAGCTAGAAAACTTAAACGCGAAATATCTTACGCGCTTGATTGCAGAACTACCTGACGGCTATCGAACGGTTTTTAACCTATACGTTATCGACGGTTATTCGCACAAAGAAATCGGCGAAATGTTAGCTATTTCTGCTTCAGCTTCGCGCTCTCAATTGTCGCGAGCAAAACAACTATTACAAACTAAAATCACACAACTTCGTCAGCATGAACCATGATCACGATCCAAAGTGGCGCGCTGAATTTGACGATTATTCGGACGCGGATATTCCCACAGATTTGCAGTGGGACAACGTAGGAGAAACCATTCTTACGGAAGTAGAACGACGTAAAAAACGGCGACGATTACTGCTCTGGTGGTGGTGGACGGGCGGTTTGTCATTGGGAATTATTTTGTTTATCGGTTGGTGGATAAATCAGCCCGATTTAGCGGCTTTACCGATTCCAATGACGAAAGTAGCGAAAAGCGAACCCGTTGAACAAAGTGATTTTTCAATAAAAACAAAAAGCCTGCAATCAATTGATAATCAAGCTATTAAGAATAAATCAAGTTTTAATACCGATAGCATTATTTCTATCAAACAACCAATTGAAAATACTACCCGAACGAAAGAATCTATTGTTCCACGCGCCCCAAAGGATAATACTGCAAACGCTGATTCGGAAATCAATTTAGCTAGTCCACTCGACTTTTATATTGATAAAAATGTAGCCAATTTAACGCAGGAAACGATAGATTCGAAAAGGACTCAATTACCTACTGCGACTCAAAATGATACTATTGAAACCCGTTCTTCATTTACCATTTTAGATAACATTGCGACAAAAGAACTGCGTTTAATCGAAAAAGAAAATATACCTGATTTACCAAAAACAATTTCCATTGAAAACGCTAATCCAAATCCTTGGTCATTAGTTATCAGTGGCGGCGGCAACGCTTTTCAACCGCAGACAATTTTGAATCTAACGGATGGCGATACGCCACTAACGAGTTGGCAAACTGAAGTTAGTTTACAAAAAAACGTACGCAATAAGTTGATATTAAATATTGGTATTGGTTACGAACAATTATTGTATCGTTTTAACTTCCAATCTGAGCAAGATGTCATGCTCTATCGCCCCAATACAGTTGATACCATTTTTACTAATCCCTTTGCGGGAACGGAGACCGTAGTGACCACCGATTCCGTCGCGGGTATTCGTCGACAATTTGTGCAACAGCATAATCAACATCGTACCTTACGGCTGCCTTTATTGGTGGGCTGGCGTTTAGGGAAAGGCAGATTTTTTACCACTTTACAAACTGGTATCGTTCCAACTTATCGTCTGGGAAGTTCGGGTTTGGTAACGAATGATGGAAAGGAGATTATTGACATTAGTGAATTGTACCAAACGGGCTTTGGTTTACGCATTCCGCTAAAACTAGGGTTAGAATATCGACTTTCTCCACAAATTTCACTACTTACCAACATCAATGTGGAAAAACCTGTGGATAACTGGTTAAAAAGTGAGTTGAATGAACAATTACGCCCGTGGATTTATCATGCTAACATCGGGCTACAATTTTATTTTTAAATCAATAACAATACCGCACCTAGCAATGTCATCCACAAAATCAACTGCCGATACCAGTGATCTTTAATCAATTTCACCAATTTAATTCCAAGCCACACACCCAAAACAATTCCTGGAAGCAACCATAAATTCAACTGAACGGTCTCCCATGTAATCGTTCCCCACACCCAAATATGAAAAGGTACTTTGAACCAATTGACAATAAAAAATAACCACGCCGCCGTACCGATAAAGTTATTTTTAGGTAACCGCATTGTGAGAAAAAATAGGTTCGCAAATGCGCCCGCAAGATTTCCGACCATTGTCGTAAAACCTACTGCGAGTCCCATTAAAATCGCAAATCCACGATGCGTTGGTATTTCTGTACCGCGTCGCCGATCCCACCAAAAGAGCGAAATCACACTTCCGATAATCACTACGCCCATAAAAGGTTTAAAAATCGCTTCGGGCAGTTCGTTACCAACGTAAACGCCAATTAAAACTCCAATAATCACCCATGGTAATAGCTGTCGCAAATATTTCCATTCCGCGTGTCGATTATAATACCAAACCGCAAAAATATCGCCCATCATCAGCAACGGCAACACGATTCCTGTAGATGCTTTTCCTCCAAAGGCAATTGCCATCAGCGGCACAGCGATAATGCCAATTCCCTTAATTCCTGCTTTGGAAATACCAAAAATCAAAGCACAGGTGATCGCAATAGCATACTGAAACAAGGTAAATTGAAAATCAGGCATAAGTTAAGGTTTTAGCAATATGATAATAAATTACTACTTTTGCTGATACAAGAAATAAACACTAAAAGTAGCAAATTATTAATCCAACCCACGGAAGCAACCGCTTCTTCTTTACACTACTTTCATAATCCCTTTTTCCTATCCCACATCTATACATCGGACTAAGACGCGCAACTGTACACAGCTTGCCTTATCTAGCCATTTTCTAATTTTTCCATGAACAAACTAAGTAGATTGACAATTTTTTTTGATTGTTCAATTGTGACAATTTGTTCACAATGAGTGACTTAAATACTTTCAAAAAAAATCACATTGGTTAAGCTACTTCCAATCTAATTGCTGATGAAATTTATAATAACTTTAATTTTAACGAGTACCTATTTATTTGCTACTGCCCAAACCTATACTTGGCAACGCATGTACGGAGATGCCAATCGGGAATCCGCAGAGGCAGTCGTACAATTGCCCGATGGCGACTATGTTTTTGTAGGCGCGACCCAATCACTTACCTCTGATACTTCTCGACTTTTACTGTGTAAAACGGATCGCGTTGGTAATGAAAAATGGCAACATTTATTAGCAACCGCTGGCAATAGTATTGGTTATGATCTACAAGTCATCCCAAACGAGGGCTTGATCATCGCTGGGATGATAGCGGATACTTCTGGTCAATCAGATATGTATGTGGCGAAGGTTGATTTTGCTGGCAATGCAATTTGGGAACGTACTTATGGCGGTGATTTGAACGATGCCGTAACGAGTATTAAATATACTGCTGATGGCGGTTTCATCCTTACGGGCTATATTGGAACGGAGGAAGAAGGGGAGGAGTTGGCTTTAATAAAAATTGACCAAAGTGGAAATATCCAATGGCAAACGCAGTACGGTGGGGCGATGAATGAGCGTGGAGAAGAAGTGATTATTACGAACGACGGCGGTTATGCCGTAACGGGTTTTACAGAAAGTTTTGGTGCAGGAAAAAGTGACTTATTTTTAATCAAAACCGATTTTGTAGGTAACGAAATGTGGTTAAACACCTATGGCAATCCTAATAATCAAGTCGGATATAGCTTACGCCAAAATGCGACTGGTGGTTTTGTTATAGCGGGTACATCAGAATTTAGTTCTTACTATCCCCACGATTTATACTTACTCGGAACGGATGCAGATGGCACAGAATTGTGGTCAAATTCTTATGGCGGTGATGCACGAATTAGCGGATTTTCCTTAGACGCAGTCGGTGACGAAGGATATATTGTAGCAGGTAGTCGCGCTACCTATTTTGGATTCTATCCTTCTGATTTTTATCTCTTCCGCATTGATAATCAAGGCATTAAATTATGGGATCGTGCCTTTCCAAATGAATTTCCTGCCACTGCGCGTTCCATCGTTGCTACGCAAGACGGCGGCTATATTGTCGCTGGTTACGCACAACCAAAGGACGACGAAATGACGCAAGATGCACAGTTAATAAAAACGGACGCGCTCGGAAATATTGATACGACTTTCCAAGCTACGCTTGAAAATAATAGTCCTTTAGCTTGCTTTGGTGATACGGATGGACAAGCGGATGTTTGGGTCACTGGTGGTCAACATCCTTACACTTATGATTGGGCGCAACTATCAATAGATACATTTAATATTGATAATCTTGCTGCGGCAACTTACGAAGTGACAGTCACAGATGCCAACGGTCAGCAGATGGTGAAGCAAACTACTATCGCTACACCCAACGAATTGACATTAACGGCTGATATGATGGAAAACACCAGTTGTCCAGAATCTTTAGACGGCATTGCACAAATAAATACGGTGGGTGGAACGGCACCTTACGGCTATCTCTGGAGCAACGGTACGACCACAGAGAGTGATTCCAACTTAGTGGCTGGAACGTATCAAATAACGGTGATCGATGCCAACGCTTGTCAAGCAACTGCAGAACTTACGGTCAGTTCCGCTAGTTCGATGGCTGTAGAAATCACAGAACAAATCAACGCGAGTTGCAGCGACGTTAATGATGGACAACTGCGAGTAAATGTGACAGGTGGGAATACACCTTTTACTTATCAGTTAGGAGAGGAGCTAAGCAACGAACCCGTTTTTATAGATTTAGCAGTAGGCGATTATTCTTTAATTATTCGCGATGCAAATGGTTGTCGGTTAACGCAAGTATTTAGCATCACAGCTGTGGCAGAAAGCACACCGACTGCAAGTTTTAATCAACAAATCACTGACTTATCTGTCGCTTTTTCTGCTACTTTTTCTGATGCAGATTCTGTGCGATGGGATTTTGGTAATGGTACTTTTTCTAATGAACTCAGTCCTATTTATGCTTATTCGCAGGGTGGGAAATATATCGTCTGCGTGACTGCGATGAATGCCTGTGGGAGTACAACGGTCTGTAATGAACTAGAGCTACTTGATTGTACCAATGCTACAATTGATACTGATTTCACTGCGACGAATAGTGATACGATTGTACAGTTTACTAATATGTCTGTTGGTAATGCCGAAAGTTATCGCTGGCGTTTTGGAGATGGTGGTTCATCGAGAGAGGAAAATCCTAATTATACTTACGCAACAATGGGCAGCTACGAAGTTTGTTTAACCGCGCAGAATGCCTGTGGTAGCTATACTTTTTGCGATTCGGTAGAAATTGCGTTAAATTCGGGAATCCTCATTGATGTGGCAGGTGAAATTCAGATGATTGATGGA
>JBGCES010000997.1:0-3154 GCA_045106545.1 Saprospiraceae bacterium | reverse complement strand
GGCACTTTCAAATACAACGCTTACAGCCCCGATCATGAATTTGACATGCCCAATAAGGTTCATACTATTTTAGGCACTTCCGATCCTGCCTTCCGCGGCGATCCGCAACGCTACAATCCCGAAGAAATGCTAGTCGCTTCCCTATCGGCTTGTCATATGTTGTGGTATTTACATTTGTGTTCGGTCAATGGCGTGATTGTCATCGAATACGAAGATGCGGCGACGGGATCAATGGGAGAAAATGCCGACGGCGGTGGTCAGTTTTCGGAGGTGACTTTGTATCCAAAGGTGCGCGTTACAGAGGCGAGTATGATTGAAAAAGCGAACAAATTACACGCGGAGGCGAATAAGAAGTGTTTTATTGCCAATTCTTGTAATTTTCCTGTGCATCATGAGGGAGAGGCGTGGGTGTAAAAGAATTGATTGCGTTATGGTGAAATGGTGTAATTGTGGGTTACAATTACACCATTTTACCATAAAACAATTTAACGTTATTCCGCTGAGAAAGCCGTAAATCCACCTTCCAAATTATACAATTCTCCAAATCCTAATTCCTGCATCGCGCTACACGCCCGTGCAGATCGCCCACCTTTTTTACAATACACTAAGTACGTTTTATCCTTATCTAGTGCCTCAATCCGTTGTTTGAAATCGGGGCTTTGAATGTCGATTTCGAGGGCATTTGGAATTTTTCCTTCCGCAATTTCACCAGGCGTACGCACATCAAGAATCACGACGTTGGGATCGCTCATTTGAGCTTTAAATTCTGTGACGTTGAGATCTTGGTAGCTACCAGCCGATTTATCAGAAGTAGCGTTATTGGAACAAGCGGCACAGAATAGAAGTGCGAAGACAGTAATTTTTAAGTAGTGCATATTTATTTTTTTTGCGAAGGTAGGACAAAATTAGGAAATCACTTTTGTTTCTTCCTCTGCTATTCACACCTGCTTGAAAACTCAACTTTAAATGATACTTTTACAAAAACATAAACTAAAAGATTCATGAATAAAATACCTAAAAAATTAGCGCCTCTTCATTTATCAATCATCAAAATTGCCTTAACCATCTGTGCTTTAGTCTGCTGTTGCAACTTACAAGCTCAGGTAAATTGGACGACCGATGGCAATGCCTATTACAAAATAGAAAATAACGAATTACTTACCCATACCCTTCCCGATCATACTCCTAAAACCTTGATTACCAAAGCGCAACTTACGCCAGACGGGCAGACCGAGCCTTTAACAATCGCGCATTTTTCGCTTTCTGCCGACCAGCAAAAAATACTTCTATTTACCAATACCCAAAAGGTATGGCGACTAAATACCAAAGGCGATTACTGGGTGTTTGATTTTAAAAATAATACTCTAAGACAACTTGGAAAATCCTTGCCCGCTTCCTCGTTAATGTTTGCAAAATTTTCGCCTGACGGTAATTCCGTCGCTTACGTTTCTGATAATAATTTATACGCAGAAGAACTTAAAAACGGAACGATCAAAGCACTCACCACTAACGGGACAGTTGCCTTAATCAATGGAACTTTTGATTGGGCTTACGAAGAAGAATTTTCTTGTAGAGATGGCTTTCGCTGGAGTCCAGATAGCAAATCTATTGCTTATTGGCAAATTGATGCTAGCAAGATCAAGAAGTTCTACATGATCAATAATACCAATGAAATTTATTCGCAGCCAGTGCCTTTAGAATATCCTAAAGTTGGTGAAACGCCCTCTGCTTGTCGAGTCGGAACGGTTACGCTGGCGGATGCGAAAACTACTTGGATTGATGTTCCTGGTGATCCTTCTCAAAATTATTTGGTGCGCATGGAATTCATTCCCAACACGAATAATCTATTGATTCAACAACTCAATCGAAAGCAAAACAATAGTAAATTATATATCGCAAATCCAGACGAAGGAACGACAAAAACTATTTACGAAGAATCGGATGACGCTTGGGTCGATCTTTTCCAAATGGGCAATCCATACGCCATAGATTACACCAATCATTTTGCTTTTTTAAACAATGGCAGTAACATTCTTTGGGCATCAGAGAAAGATGGCTGGAGACATTTATATCAGATTTCTTTAACGGGCAAACGGGAAGTACTCATCACCAAAGGTGACTATGATGTGATCGATTTAAAGCATATCAATACAAAAGAAGGTTACGTATATTATTTAGCTTCTCCTGATAATGCGACCCAAAAATATTTGTACAAAACCAAGTTAAATGGAAAGGGTAAAAAACAATTATTGAGTCCTAAAAGCTTGGTCGGAACGCACAATTATTCCTTCTCCTCCAACGGAAAATATGCGCAACATACTTTTTCCAATCATTACACGCGTCGGTCGAAAGAGTTTATCCAAGTGGCTAATCATCAGGCACTTACGGAAGAAGAAAGCATTGTAAAAAATCTAGCAAAACTAGAAAAAAAACCCAAAGTTGAGTTTTTTAAGATAAAAACGGCTGATAATATCGAGATGGACGGATGGATGGTAAAACCTACTAATTTCGACCCGAATAAGAAATATCCCGTGGTCTTCTATGTATATACAGAACCTGCGGGTACAACCGTAAACGATCGCTATGGAACGGGTAGAAATAGAAATTATAATGGGAATATGGCAGACGATGGCTATCTCTATATTTCGATCGATAATCGGGGAACGCCTGCCCCTAAAGGTCGAGCATGGAGAAAGTCTATTTATCGAAAAATTGGAATTATTAATATCGAAGATCAAGCAAAAGCGGCTCAAGAAATTCTGAAATGGGATTTTGTCGATAGCGAACGCGTAGCGGTTTGGGGACATAGCGGCGGGGGTTCTGCAACCTTAAATTTGTTGTTTCGCTATCCAGAAATTTACAAAACGGGCATTTCGATTGCTGCCGTTGCCAATCAATTGACTTACGATAATATTTATCAAGAAAGATATATGGGGTTGCCGCAAGAAAACAAAGAAGATTTTGTGGCGGGTTCTCCGATGACTTATGCTAAAAATTTGGAGGGCAATTTACTGTACATCCACGGAACGGGCGATGATAATGTGCATTATCAAAATGCGGAATTGTTAGTCAACGAATTGATCAAACACAATAAGCTATTCCAATTTATGCCTTATCCGAACCGAACACATAGCATCCGATCAGGAGAAGGAAC
>JBGCES010000996.1:0-8135 GCA_045106545.1 Saprospiraceae bacterium | reverse complement strand
ATCGATTACTACTGCACCTTTGGGAATGTCAATATCAGTTCCGGTTGCCTTTACCTTACCGTCTTTGATGAGCAAAGTAGCACCATCCATTTTACGGTTATAATTTTGGTAAACAGTTGCATTTGTAAAGGCATAATAGCCTGTGCGTACGTCTGCTACGCCATTGCGCGGGAACGTTTTTTGTGCGTAGGAATATTGCAAAGCAAAGATTCCAATTAAAAATAGTAAGAGTCGTTTAGTCATAAAAATTAGTGATAAAGTTATCAGTGATTAGCAATCAGTTATCAGTGCTAAACTAGCGACTGTTTACTGATAAACTAGTCACTTGCTAGTATTCAAATTCCATTGTTTGCGCGGGATAACCGAAAAGGCATTTTTCTTTAATCAAATTTGCCACTTTACTCGGTACAACACTTTCCCAACCCGTCGCACCCTCTTTGATTTCTTTTAGTACTTCTTTAGAAAAGATATGCAAAATATCGGCATTATAATTTTCTACATCGATAATTTGCTTACTGTCCAGTAGATGTTTATATAAAAAGGTTACGCCTTCTGGCAACGGTAGGTTATCGCTCATCATCAGTTCTGCACTTCCTTCCTGCATCGCGGGATAAACGTATAAGCGTACATTACGCGTAAATAATTCACCAAAAGCAGCGAGCAAACGCCCGTCCATATTTTGGTAATATTTTTCGCTAATCAAATCCAATAACTGGCGTGCGCCAATGACGATTCCAAGTTTCTGAATTTTATAATCTGCGAGATATTCAATTAATTTTTGGTGTTCTTCACAATTAGAAATTACGACCGTTTGTCCCATCCCATTTAGGATCTCTACTCGATCGAGAAAATCTTTTTCGTCAAAATCTCCCGTCGAATTTAAGTTGTCCCAAGTGATTTCAGTAAGTAAATATGTACGTTTAGGATCGACATCTGATTCGTTACGGAATTGCTCGTAACTCTTTTTGATCATATCCATATTCACCAAAGTCGCTGGTCGAAAACTACCACGAACAACCATGACATGCTTCTTATATAAAAACTCGGAAGCGTGAACATTTTGTCCATTTGGACCAAACATCGCTACTTCTGTCAGTCCGTATTGTACCAGCTTTAAACTCAACAACCGATTATCTAAATCTTCAAAATCTGGACCCGTTAACCGCACCATATCAATCGAAACACGTCCTTTTAAACTATCCAACAATGATTGCAGCATGATGTCTGGATCGTCATTATAATTGTAACACGCATAGATTAAATTTACGCCCAAGATACCGATTGCTTGCTGTTGTAATTGGTTATCATTATCCAACATTTTAACGTGCAGTACAATGTCATTCGGCTCGTCATCGGGTTTTAATTGAAATCGCAATCCTAGCCAGCCGTCGCCTTTGATGGTTTTAGAATAGTTGATTGCCGATACCGTATCCGCGAATACGAAAAAACTGGTGTCGGGGCGTTCAATGCGCAGACGAGTGTCCATCAACTCATATTCGTGATCCAACATTTTATATAAGCGCGCTTCGCAAACGTATCGTCCCGTTGCTTCTGAACCGTAAATGGCATCGGATACTAATTTATCATAAGCAGAAACTGTTTTGGCAATTGTTCCTGCGGCAGCGCCTACTTGAAAAAAGTAGCGAGCTACTTCTTGTCCTGCACCAATCTCGGCAAACGCGCCGTAGATTCTGGCATCCAAGTTCATTTCAAGTGCTTTCTGGTCCGTTTCGAGTAATTGACGTGTCATCTGTTTAATATATGAGATTGGTCTGAAATCTATATTTGCTGGGAAAACTAAAGAAATTTTTCCTAATAAATTTATTCAACACAGTATAAACTGAATTGGTTGTCGGGTAAAACGAAGATAGGTGGTATTTTGCAAAATACCACCTATCTTATACGGCTAAAAATTGGCTTTGTGCTAATCCATGTATATATAGATTTTGAAATACGCTTATAAGGAGAACTTTAATCCACCCATTACCCAGCGATTGGGCATGCGTGCGCCAAGGATATTTTGATATTCTTCGTCCAGTAAATTATGAATTTGTAAATTTAAACCAATCTGTGGCGTTAGGTTATAGCCTAAGCGTAAGTTCCAAACTTGGTAACTTGCGGCTAAATTAGCATTAATACCCGCTGCGGTTCTAGCATCGCGTACTTTGTATAATCCATTCACTGCAATATCGAAATTATTTACATTTAGTATAAAATTAGTGTTTACTAAATGCCGTGCGTGACTAGCGATATAGACGGAAATGACATCTTCGTTATTGGTTGTATTTAAATAAGTATAACCCAATGACCATTGCAGATTACTACTAGCTGAAAATCGTTTACGTATCCACGATTCAAATTCTAATCCATTAGTCTGAACATTCGTAATGTTACTGGCAAAAAAGTAATTCGCCCCTGCTTGCAAATTTGCATTATTTGGAATATCTGCCTCGTTGGTGGAAATATAATCAATCAAATCACTTGATTGCCGTGCAAAAGCTGTCGCTTTCAATTGCCAGCTATTGGTTAGCGAATAATCAATACCAATTTCTTCCGACCATGCCGTTTCTGCTTGCAAATCTGCATTTCCTAAACTCCGTCCTGGGGTCAAATTTTGCAAATTAAAAGAAACATAACGTTCTGTGTAATCCGCTGCGCGAATACTGCGTCCAACTGCTGCGCGTAGTGCACCATTCGGAATTAGATACGCCACATTTAGTTGCGGCGTCACTTCAAAATTATAATTTTCATCGTAATCTAAACGTAAGCTAGTCGTGATATTCCATTGCTGGTTGGGACGCAAAACGCCCATTGCGTAAGCTCCAAAATGTAGATCTTCATGATCGCCCCGATCTGTACTTTCTACAGCACGATGATCGATTTGTCCACCAAATTTTAGCTGTAATTTATCGTTAATAATTTGACGATGATTGACATTAAAATTCCAAAAATTAGTGGTGTGGAAATTGGTCGAAGGAAAATCAGGACTAAAGACAAATTCATCTGTTCCGTTGCGATAAGCTAATTGGAAATCGGTTTGACTATTGCTGCCAATATTGGATAATTGAACTTGATTCCACCAGTTACGCGTCGTTTCTACTGATTTATCAAAAGGACTTGTTGTATAAAAATAACGCGCCGCAAAATCGCGATAATCATAAGCGGTACGTGCCTGTAAATTCCAACGATCGTTGAAGCGGTAGCCAAACGATAAGCCAGAAGTTTTAATGTCAAAAAACGTATTGTACGGTTCGAGGGTCGTTTCTTCGTCAATAATTTGCTCTGAGAACATTTGCCCATCCGATTGATTCATCATAAATCCACCACCGACGAAAAACTTTTCTTTTTGTACCGAGAAGCCTTGCTGCGCATTGACCAAACGATTTTCGCCATAATTCACAGCACCTTCTACCGAAGTCACATCTGCTTGATTTGTCGCAAAATTTTTAGTAATAATATTGATAATCCCACCTACAGCATCTGCGCCGTACATTGCTGCAGCTGCACCACGCAATACTTCAACCCGCTCAATTTCGGCGGGCGTAACGGGGATGTAGCTATTAAAATGTCCCGTTAATGGATCGTTTAATTTCATTCCATTCACTAAAACTTGCACTTGCGTAAAGGTAGCACCGCGCATCGTAATATCACCTTGTACACCAAACGCACTCCGTGCTTGGACTTCGATGCCAGGAATAAATTGAAACAAATCATCCAGCGACGTAAACGCCATCTGCTGAATATCACGTGCTTCTAAAACCGTGATGTTACGACCTGTTTCTCTTATTTTCAAAGGAATACGCGTCGTTTTGACTTGAATGGTATCCATATCCAACGTCTGAGCATTGAGTGAATGACGAGTTGAAAGGAGTGGTATTATTAGACTGAATACAAACAGTAAATTTAGCTTATTTCGATTAAATAATTTGAAAAGAGTCGGTTTGTTCAAAACAATGTTTTTAATGAAAAATACGGGTGAGAAATCAATTTTCGGGGCGCAAGATTATTAATTAATTTTTAGTTATGATAATTGTAGAATAGTAAAAAGACGAAAATTGCTACTTATAGCAACTATTTTACCTACAGCAAACGTTATGCTTTCGCAAAATCGACGGAGGTTTCGTAATTTTGCAAGTCTTTTTTAACAAACAGATTATCTGTCAATACAATGATCTGACCTCTGACAGTAAAACGGTCTGTTTTCTAAAGAAAATTATGTTTCCAAAATACGATGTGATAGTAGTAGGCGCGGGACACGCAGGTTGTGAAGCTGCGGTAGCCGCTGCCAATTTGGGGTCAAAAGTGCTTTTGGCAACGATGAATATGCAAACCATCGCGCAAATGTCTTGCAACCCCGCAATGGGCGGTGTGGCAAAAGGACAAATTGTACGCGAAATCGATGCCCTCGGAGGCTATTCTGGCATTGTGACGGATCATACGATGGTGCAGTTTAGAATGCTAAATCTCTCCAAAGGACCTGCGATGTGGAGTCCACGCGCACAGAGTGATCGTCATGCATTTCATCAGAAATGGCGTTCGATGTTGGAGGCACATCCTAATATTGACTTTTGGCAAGAGATGGTCACTGGGATTATTGTAAAAGATAATCGAGCTCAGGGCGTTTATACCAGTTTAGGATTAGAAATCGCAAGTGATTCCGTTATTTTAACCAACGGTACATTTTTGAATGGGCTGATACATATTGGCGAAAAGCAATTTGGTGGCGGTCGTGCGGGCGAACGCGCAGCAAAAGGATTGACAGAACAATTGGTTGAATTAGGTTTTGAAAGTGGGCGGATGAAAACGGGTACACCCGCACGGGTTGATGGTCGTAGTTTAGATTGGGATCGGATGGAAATCCAACCAGGAGATGAAAATCCAACGGGGTTTTCCTATACGGATACACCGCAATTGACGGATCAAATGCCGTGTCACGTTACTTATACCAATAAGAAAGTACACGAGATTTTAAAAACGGGCTTTGATCGTTCGCCGATGTTTAATGGACGAATTCGTGGACTTGGACCACGTTACTGTCCTTCGATTGAAGATAAAATTGATCGTTTTGCACAACGGGATCGTCATCAGTTATTTGTAGAACCCGAAGGTCGCAATACCTGCGAAATTTATGTCAACGGTTTCTCTTCTTCTTTACCCGAAGATGTACAATTCAAAGCCTTGCGGCAAATTGAAGGTTTCGAAAATGCGAAGATGTTCCGTCCAGGCTATGCGATTGAATATGACTTTTTTCAACCGACACAATTGCGCCCCAATCTCGAAACACGCTTAGTGAGCAACCTATTTTTTGCAGGACAGATTAATGGAACGACGGGGTATGAAGAAGCAGGCTCGCAAGGTTTGATGGCAGGTGTCAATGCGCATTTGAAAGTCAATGAACTCGATCCTTTTATCTTAAAAAGATCAGATGCTTACATCGGCGTGTTGATTGATGATTTAGTGAATAAAGGCACGAAAGAGCCATATCGAATGTTTACTTCACGGGCAGAATATCGTATTTTGTTGCGTCAGGATAATGCCGATGTTCGCTTAACGCCACTGGCGAAAAAATTGGGCGTACAAGATATGGACGAACGAATGGAGCGGGTGGAAGGAAAACTCGCGGCGCAAAAAGCAATTCGCCGTTACTTTGTAAAAACTAGCGTTGATCCAACGGAGATTAATACTTATTTGGAAACAAAAAAATCAGCGCAACTCAAACAAAAAGTAAAATTACAAAGTGTGCTTTCTCGCCCACATGTGAATATTGCTGAACTACGTTCGTTTCTGCCCAATTTACATGAGTTTCTAAATCAATTTACTGCGGAAGCCGTTGAATTTTCGGAAGTGGGAATGAAATACGAAGGCTATATTCGGAAAGAACAGGAAATGGTGGATAAGATGAATCGCTTGGAAGAAGTGCATTTGCACGAAACATTTGATTATTCTAAACTCACCTCACTTTCTAACGAAGCGCGCGAAAAACTGAATCAAATTAAGCCGCGTACGATCGGGCAAGCGAGTAGAATTAGTGGGGTTTCGCCAGCGGATGTTTCTATTTTACTTGTCCACGTGGGACGGTAAAATTGGGATTGCCTGAAATATTCAGATTTTGATTGTAAAATGGTGTGGTTGTAAAATTGTGAAAGTAGCAAACACAATCACACCATTTCACAATCACACCATTCTATAAATATTACTGCTCGTCATTAAAGAACACCTTATAATAAAACATCCCGCGCTCTTCATCATAGCCTCGTTCCAAGAAATTTTCACTCGCACCGGGATCGTTCATATCCAATTTAATCTGAATATTGGTATCTAATTTAATAGTCGTTTTAATTTTGCGTTTTGCATTTTTAAACGCTAATTGCGATACAGGAAATTGATCCACATCTTCCAACGCAAAATTTTCGCGGTAGTCCGAAAATTCCTTTTTCAAGTCCTCATTATCCGCTAATACTTCCTCGTTAAATTCATTAAAATCAAAGGTCTCTGAACGCGAAAAGTAATCCACGGAATCGCTTAGGAACTGAATTTGCTCTTTCTTGTTTTCCTTCTGCGCCACGACTTCATTCGCAAATTCATTACACATTTCCATGTACAACTTGGTATGGAAATTTTCGTCCTCCACATATTCGATACCTAAAAAATAATGCGTCCAATACATCGCATCGTACTGATTATTATCGACTGAAATCACGCGGTAGCCATCGCTTTTAAAAGTATTCAAAATCAAACAACCTTTGTCCAATTTTTCAATATTCGCTCCTTCCAGCTTGTTGATTTTCAACGTACCGTCAACGGGATCGATCTTTAAAAAATTGTTTTTGCGCTCCGCTTTAAAAATTCCCACGGCATTCACCACTTCATCATCTACCACCAAATCAGGAAAGTAAGCGATATAAACATCTCCCGGTTTAATTTGTGGATGCGTAGATTGCTGCGCCAAGTGTTTTAAAACGTTGACCGACTGCTGATGCAAATCTTCAGGATTCGCAAAAATCTCCGTCACGTAGCTATATATTTCATTCAACTTCACATCCGCATGGTGCTGAAAATGGTAGCGTTCCTCTACTTTTTTCAACGGTTTGAGGAGATATTGTTTAATATCTTCGTGCAATTCATCCGTCAATTCCAATAATTCATTGGAGATGAAATTGTCGCCTTCGCCTTGGGGATTGCCGACTTGGTGGAGGGCAAGGTGGCGGATGGTCGTCATGTTATAATCGAGCATAAGTCTGTCTATTATTTAGTTGTGATAGCTTAGTCACAGTATTTTTTAATTGTAGAAATAATCAATTCTTCATCTATATTGGGAACTATTTTATCATTAGTCTGCAAGGTTTTAAGTGCTTTACGATAATATAAACAAGCCAATACAGAATCACTTGCTTTCATACAAAGAGTACCCATAGAAAAGTACGTTTCAGTGCGGGTTGAATCAATATTGATTGCTTTGAAATAATCATCCTGAGCCTTGTCTAATTCTTTTAGTTTTACAAATGTTATAGCTCGTTCATGATAGGCTAATGCCGATGTGGAATCTAGATCGATACTTCTGTTCAAATCTTTCAGCGCAAATTCTATCTTACCTAATTCGCGGTACGTTCGCCCTCTCATCCAGTAGGTAGAAGTATCTGTCGGTGTCGTTGTTGTAGCTATATCAAAATATTTAATAGCTTCTTCAAATTCACCTAATCGAAATAAAGCATTACCTAGTTTAGTTAGAACTTGACTATTTGGTTTAAATATTTGATGATGGAGTTTTCCGTATTTTTCAATGAGTTTAAATTCGTCTAGTTCATAACTGATTTGGATAATATTTTCATACGCCTTTTCAAATTCTGAACATAAATCAATAGCAGTGTAAAGGTCGTTGTATATTGAGTCTTTCATTTCATCTGAAAGCTCGTTTATCGCAAATTGCTTTTTATATTGAAACGCTGCACGATTAGAATAAGCAATAAAATTATTAGGATTAGATTCGATGACTTTAGAAGCTAACTGTATTGCAAGATCTACATTACCTTCTTTGTAAGCTTTTTCATTAGCTTCATTTTCTTTAAATAAAACTTTTGCTATACCTGCACAATCTTCATTTTTGCATGAAAGAAAAAATATGATTGATATTGCTA
>JBGCES010000995.1:0-12190 GCA_045106545.1 Saprospiraceae bacterium | reverse complement strand
TTTATTTGACGCTGATTCTCTATGATTTTTTCCGTAATGCTACGGAACAAGTTATGATTCAAGCGGGTCTCCGCAATACTGCGGAGCGAGCTGTGAGCGACATAAGACCTACTTGAATCATAAAAATCTGCGTTTATCTGCGTCAAAAACTGTGTCTTTTGCAAAACTTTGTACAAGCCTAGATGATAATTACTTACTTCGGTGTTAGATCGCTTCACTAAATTTTTCTGACTGAATTGGCTATATTGGAAAAATTGTCATCTAAAAAACTCAAGAATCAGATTTATTTTTCGACTTTACTTGTGCGTGTTGGTCAATATTAGGCACACTTCCTCAATTTTTCAAAAGCAAATTTTGCTATTCGTCAATGCTGTTAATGTTTAAAGTATTGATTAACAATAATTTGTATATTTTATTGTCAAGCCTTTCTGTGTATTTTTTCATCTGTTAGTACTTATGATATGCAATTCTTTTACAACTCTTCTGAAAGAAGGCGGCAAGTGAGAAATTGGTTTAGTCTGCTAGTTAACCTTCTCTTTTTTAGCTTGCCTCAGCTTATTTTTTCTCAGCAGCCCTTTCCTTGCGACGGCAGTTTCTTACTTTCCGTTGCTAATCATAATCGGGATGCGAGTGCTTTGTACCAAGGTCGTCTGCAAGCAAATGGGGAGGTCGATTTTCAAACCTTAAACTTAAATAATCCGCGCGGGCACAACCTAAATGCACTAGGCTTCAGCATGCGTGATAATCTGATTTATGGCTTTGATCCGAATACTTATTCTGTTTTTACGATTGATGCCAATGGAACGGTAGAAACGATTCGTGAATATCCTGAACTGGCAGAATTAGGTTATGAATTTTCGGCAGGTGAAATGGATCGGACGGGAAACAGAATGATTGTTCTTGGTCGAAAGGGTGATCCTGCTTCGGATCGGGAGGCACTCATGATTCGGCTAGATAGACCCGATGATACCCCTGGTACGATACTCGTACAAACAGATATTCCAGTGCGATTAGACGACTTTGCCTTTGATCCAATTACTGGTGTAGTGTATGGTTTTGATGCGTTAAATAAACGCATTGTTACAGTTGGTTTGGGAACTACTTTTTCTGTTTTCACACATGAATTTGCTACCATATCTGGTGTAGGAAAACTGGGGTCGATTTTCTTTGATCAGGAAGGTAACCTATATGGCTACGGTAGCAAGAGTGGCGAAACAGATACTTTTCTTTTTCTTTTTGACAAAAATACGGGACAAATGATCAGCTCTGTAGCTGGACCACAGAGTGGATTTAGTACGGATGGCTGTGGTTGCCCTTATACTTTTCGAGTAGAAAAGGATGCGCAGCCGCGACAGGCAGTTGGTTGTAGCGAAGTTATTATTACATATAGCATAGTTAATGAATCTGGTGCAGGGCGTTCGGGAGCACATTTGCGGGATAGTTTTCCAGAGGGCTTTCTGATTACAGAAATAGAACCCAACTTTTTTCTAGCTACCATCAATAGCGGTGAAGGGACTAATGTATTAGACCTAACGAATATCAGTGCGCCAGTTGGTATCTATGATTTAAAAGTGCATGTACAAGTTCCGCCTGATTTTATCGGTGAAGTGAAGACTCAGGCGACAATCGACAATTTACTGCTAGCATTTGGTGAATCAACTGTTTCAGACGATCCTTTATTATTAGGTAGTGCTGATGCGACTAGTTTTCAAGTCGTCGAACCTAATTCGATTGAATTAGAAGCTCAATTGACGCAACTTTGTCATGATGAATCTGCTACTTTGTTTGCGCCGTTTGAAGGAGAAAGTTACTTATGGAGTGACGGTTCGACAGAACCCACCTTGACGGTAACTGAAAGTGGAACGTACTGGTTAGAAATCCAGGGCGATTGTTTTACATATCTTGATACGATTGAATTGGCGCAAGCAGTTGAGCCTTTACAACTCGACTTAATTGCGCCTGCCCAAATTCAGTCGGGAGATGATTTGAATTTCACTTATGAAACGACGGCTACAGGAGATCTGATTTATGAATGGTTTACGTCTTCGGATGAGATAACATTAAGTTGTTACGACTGCCCATTTCCAACGGCAGCGCCACCTAGTGAAGCTAATTATACGTTGAAAATTAGCGACCAGTACGGTTGTTTTGTGACAGATTCTGTCAATGTTGAAGTTACAAAGTCCGATCGATTTTATTATGCAACTGCTTTTAGTCCAAATGGTGATGGACAAAATGACTTTTTCTTTATTCAAGGAAAAGTCTTTGCAAATATTAACACACTAAAAGTCTTTAACCGTTGGGGCGGTCTGATCTATGAAAGTAACGATGGAGAAGTCAATGATTTTCAAACGGGTTGGGATGGCAATGTCAATGGGCAACCTGCTGAAAACGGTATTTATTTGTGGTACGCGCAGGTAGAATTTTCTGATGGCAGTAGCGAAATTCTGAGTGGAGAATTAGCACTAATGCGTTAAACAAAAAGGCAGGGGCAAACCCGTAATGCTACGAGTCAGCCTCCCACAGTATGATTCACACAGAGAATCTTTATAACGGATAACTGTTAAGGTATAACAAGTAATGCCGTTTTTATCTTTAAGTAGTTAACCTAAAATAATCGACACATTTTGTGACGGTCTCTTTTTGCACTATACATCGTTAAAAAGCCTCGTTGTAAAAAGACTATGACTACGTTTTTTGCCTTGTCTAGCACAAAAATAGCCTCAGTCAAAAATGACGATTATTTCACTTTAACTACTTATTATCGATGACCTAGTTTAATAACATGAATTCGTTGACTACAATCTCTGAGACGTAGCGTTTGATACCTTCCTTGTCGTCGTAGCTGCGGTGAACCAGTTTGCCTTGTACAGCAACTCGCTTTCCTTTTTTAAATAAGTTATTCATTTGCTCGGCGGTTTTTCCCCAACCGACAATATTATGCCATTGAGTTGTCTTTTCAATCTCACCGTTATCTAATTTTTTTACGTCACTCGTTGCCAATGAAACACGAGCGAGATTATAACCCTCTCCTACAACTTTGAAATCCACTTCTTTACCTAAATTACCAATTAGTTGTACGCGGTTAGTTAAATTTTGCATAATCGAAATATTTTTTTGAATGGTTTTGAAAAACAGGCAGGAAACAAAAAGTTGGTATAAAATGAAAGAATAAATACCTGCCGATTCTTCTCGAAATAATTGACAATGCAAAGATGGGGGCAGGTGCAAGCCATAGTCGTATAATAAACGGTTAATGCCGTTTGTAAACGTTTGTAATCGGATAATTTTTATTGCTGATTAATGTTATGTGCTGTAAATCAGTTAGTTACAGCTTTTTAGAAAAATATTTATTCTAGATAATTATTTTTCTTTTTTAGCAACCTATTCTCAATTTTTTTGTTAGATTTTCATAAAAAGGTAATATTCGGAAAAATGGATTTAAATAAGTACTTTGATAATGCATATTCGATACAATATGATCTGACTAGATGCGAGAATGAACCAATCCATCAGATTCGTCTTGTACAGTCTTTTGTTAGTCTTCTAGTATGCGATGCTGAGAGTCTTCAAATTATACAGGCCAGCGAAAATGTAGCGGAACGATTTGGGATTGAATTCTCTGCAATTCTTGGCGGAGCATTAAAAGATATACTGGAAAAAAATGCATTGGAGCGAATCAAAGTTGGTTTAGAATCGGACGGTGATTTTAATTTTATTAATCCTATTCCAACGATTATTCAGCAGCAGTCTTTTCACCTGATCGCTCATATTAATCCTGAAGGATTATTGATTATTGAAATAGAACCTGCCAGCAATGCGATGACAGATGTCAATAAACAATTTCAATTAAACCGTTCGGTACAAAGAGTACAGACTGCTACCATTGAAAATTTATTTGAGGTTACGGCACAAGAAGTTAAAAAAATAACGGGTTACGATCGGGTAATGATTTACCGATTTGATGAAGAATATAATGGAACTGTCATTGCAGAAGCGAAAGAAGAGCAATTAGAACCATTTTTGGGCTTGCATTATCCCGCTTCTGATATTCCTAGTCAAGCCCGCGCACTATTTCTCAAAAATAAGGTAAGGGTTATTTGTGATATCCACGCGATGCCAAGTCTGATTCGTCCTTCGCTACATCCTGAAACAAATCTACCACTTGATCTAACGTATAGTGTAGCGCGTGCTAGCTCACCAATTCATATTGAATATTTACGAAATATGGAGGTAGGTGCTACCTTAACCATTGCCATTGTATCTGTAACTGATAATCGTCTTTGGGGGCTTATTGCTTGTCACCATCGTACTGCTCTTCATACTGATTATCTGACCCGTTCTACTTGTGCTCTTTTGGGGCAGATTTTCTCTGGACATTTGACTTTGCAGTTGGCTAATCAGTATCGAGAGTCCGTTATTCAATCGAATATTGTTCGCGCCAAGTTATTTGAACAGATGAGTGAGGCAGCAGATATTAACGAAGGATTGACACAGGGAGAGACTAATATTATGGATTTGGTAGAATCAGACGGCGCGTGCTTGTTGATTAGTGATCAGACGATGCCCATAGGAAATACTCCTTCTCTCGCTCAAATTAATGAAATAAAAAAATGGCTGGAGGAGCATATGACCAGTACGGTCTTTGCTAGCCACCAATTACCAGTGGAGTTTCCAGCCGCAGCTAATTTTAAAGATAAAGCTGCGGGCCTATTAGTTATCCGAATTGCTCAAAATCCTAATGAATATATCATGTGGTTTAGAGCCGAGCAATCGACCGAAGTACGCTGGGGTGGAAACCCCAACAAATCGGTGATGATAAAAGAAGGTCAGACTCGTCTGAGTCCCCGTAAGTCATTTGCGCAATGGAAAGAAAAAGTAGATGGACTCGCTCAGCCGTGGACACAGAGTGAATTTGCCGTAGTTACCGCATTGCATAATGATATAAAAGAATACATACTCAAGCGATTTTCAGAGTTAGAACGGATGAACGATAAGCTCAAGACGGCTTATTTAGAACTGGAAAGTTTTAGCTATTCTGTTTCCCATGACTTGCGCGCACCATTGCGCAGTATTGATGGATTTACTCAGATTTTGCTAGAAGATTATGGCGAAAATTTGGATGAATACGGAACCGAGGTGCTTGATACTATTGTGAGTAGTACGGTGAGAATGAACAACTTGATTAACGATATTTTGGAGTTTTCCCGTTTGGGGCGTTCAAGTATCATTCTCAATCAACTTAATGTCTTGCCGATAATTCAGCAAATTTTGGCAGAGTTAAAGATGAATCCTGATTATCAACGTGCAAAAATTACTATACATAACGACTTACCTCAGGTTTGGGCCGATCAAAGCTTATTTCGACAGCTATTGGAAAATATCATATCCAATGCACTTAAATATTCCAAATTGGAAAATCAGCCCACAGTCATTATT
The DNA here is from genome assembly GCA_045106545.1 of Saprospiraceae bacterium. GTDB lineage: Bacteria > Bacteroidota > Bacteroidia > Chitinophagales > Saprospiraceae > JBGCES01. The sequence goes on along the minus strand of JBGCES010000995.1, from coordinate 6,751 downwards.
TCGGGTAGCGAGGATGAACAATTTTCATACTTTTCTATTACTGATAATGGTGTAGGCTTCTCAATGGAATATGCAGATAAAATTTTCGGCGTATTTCAACGGCTCGTCAACAATAAGTCCTTTGAAGGGACAGGGGTTGGTTTGGCAATCGTAAGTCGCATCATTGAACGGCATCAAGGCAATATTTCTGTAAACAGTAAAATTGGAGAAGGTGCCACCTTTTCTTTCTCTTTACCCAAACATGATGACTCAAAAAATTGATATATTATTAATTGAAGATAATGAAAATGATGCCCATTTATTTAAAAGGGTAATCAAAAAGGAGCAATTAGCCACATCACATGAATGGCTAAAGGACGGCGAGGAGGTAATCGAAAATCTAGTCAAAGAAAAGAAATGGTTACCAAAGGTGATCCTATTAGATTTAATGTTACCTAAGGTAAATGGATTCGAGGTCTTAGCGCAAATTCGTGCTGATTCACTACTAGCAAATGTACCGGTAGTAATTTTAAGTTCCTCTAATCAAATCCAAGATATTAAACGAGCTTATCATTTAGGTGCTAATAGTTTTTTAACTAAACCTGATAGCTACAAAGATTTTAAAGAACAACTAAAAACATTATCTACTTTTTGGCTAAAATATAATAAAAATGATCTACCATGATTGAGAACGCATTAAAAGTGTTCATTCTCGAAGACTTGGAGAATGATATAAAACTTGTGAAACGTCAAGTACTGAAAGTTGCGCCACAAGCTATATTTACGGTAGCTAAAGGGAAGCAAGAATTTGAAACAAAAATAAACTGGGCAACGCCAGATGTTGTATTATCTGATTATAACTTGCCTGATTTTAACGGACTACGCGCATTGCTACACGTTAAGGAAAAAATGTCTCATGTCCCTTTTGTTTTCATTACAGGGACGCTTAATAATGAAGAAAAAGTAGCAGAGGCAATACTTAAAGGCGCATCAGGATATATCTTAAAAGATAATCTGCGTGAAATACCAGAGCGACTTCCCGAAATATTGAGTGAGAACCAAGCTAGACTTACTTTGGCAGAAAGGCAACGCCAAAGCGAGAGACGAAAAAGCCTTGTCTTGCAAAAAATCCAGCATTTGTTAAAGGAAGCAGAAGCATTTCAGGGTAAAACAGAGATAGAGTCTGCATTAGAGGAGGTACTCCAATGAGCAAGCGCTCTATCAAAAATGACTCCGAGGATATTTTAACCCTACTTAAAACCGAAACCCGAACTGAACATCATCGAACTGAAAAATTCGCCTACGCAGAGGCGATACGTACTGGCAAATTAACAATGTACCAATATGAAGATCTAATCACCAAAAATTGGTATATTCACACTTATTTAGAAAATGCTTTTATAGAAGCCAGTAAGGACTTACCCAACATTCGGGCGTTTTTAAAAAACAAAAGTGATTGGTTACTTAAAGACTTAAAAAAAACGCCACCTCCGAAAAAATTGCAACCCATTTATTATTCCACCAAAGCAGCACTTTTGGGCGGATTGTACGTTGTCGAAGGCTCCATGCTTGGCGGTCGTTATATTGCCCAAAGCCTAAATCAGAACAAGTCTTTGCAGCACATACGTACTTTTTATTTTTTTACTGGACTAGGAGAAAAAACGCGAGAGAGATGGATAGAATTGATGGCTTTGCTAACGAAAGAGATTCAAACTAAAGAAGAGAAACAGGAAGCAGTTGAGAGTGCAAGGCTAACGTTTAATTTTTTTCAGGAAGTATATCAGGAGAAGCTATAAAATTTGTATGTGAAAAAAAATCACATTTGACTAGAAGTTTGTAAGCTATTGATCAACTTTTTTTCTAACTTTTTTCGACTAAGAATTCCTGAAAAATAATCAATAATTTCTCCATCTTTGAAAATAATGAAAGTAGGAACCTTCTGGATATTGAATATATCTATAACTGAAGCGTTTTTTTCAATGTCAATTTCAATAAATTTGAAGGTAGATTCATACTGCTGGGCAAGCTTTTCAAGTGCATGCGAAATCAAGTCAATACTAGATTGCCACTCCGAACTAAATAGAACAAACATAGGTTTGCTGCTATCTTCAATTAGATGAAGTAAACGTTTGTCGTCGATAGTTTCGTAATTTTTCAAAATATTGATTTTATTTCAGTTACAATTAGAGCCCTGATTTTAATATTCTAACTGAATATGTGGCAATTTGTTTGCTAGTCAAGTCGTAAGAAAAAGGAAAAATGAATAGACTAGTATTATTGATTAATTAATTATTGTTTAATATTTTCACATTTGTGACATTATAGGTTTTATTAGTTGTACCTTTGAATAAAGTATTAATCCGCTAATGATTAAAAACGAATTTATATCTTCTATCATTAAAACTGCTAATGTCATGCGGCAAGCGGCTTTTGTAGTGGATAAAAGTGGAAAAATACTCAAGAGCACTTCTCATCTAGCTGAGCTGCTAAATTATGGTAATAGTCTCTCCGCTGATACATCGATCTTTGAAATCAACCCACATATTAGTTTCTTCCATTGGAAAAAATTATGGAAGCAGTTAGGTCAAGAAAAATCAATTCAATCAGAAACGGAGTACTTGACCAAAGACGAATATTTGCTACCCGTTCAGTGGCAGACTATCTTATTGGAAAACGAAGGTGAACAATTTGCTTTCAGTTATTTAGTTAATAAACTTCACCAAAATCGTTACCGCGAATTACTCCAACTCATTGCTAGTGCTAGTCAAATTGGTGCATGGGAATTAGATATTCTGAATCAAAAAGTAATTTTAACGGAGGAACTAAAGAATATTCTACCGCTTTCGTTCTCTAGTTTACAGTTGACAATAGATAAATTTGTAAGTGAAATTAGTACTTATTTATCGAGCGAAGAAATAAATAGGTTACGAGATAAATTAATACAGTCAATAAAAGAAGGCTTTGCTTTCGAAAGTGATTTTTTAATCTCCGACGGTACCGCAACTAATTTTAAAAGGATGCGCCTGATGGCTATTCCTACTCAAGTCGAGGAGCAGACCGTAAAAATTCAAGGAACCATACAGGATATTTCAACTCTGACTGAAAAAAATGAAGAACTTTACCTGACTCAGTTCACGATGGATAATGCAGCGGATATGATTTACTGGGTGCGTCCAGATGGAACATTCGCCTATGTTAATCAATCGGTTTGTGATAAATTGGGATACACTCGGCAAGAGCTTTTAAATGGACTGAATGCAACGGATCTTATTCCTGGATTGAATGCTCAATCCCGCGCTAAACTGTGGGAAACGCTGAGGGCAAAGAAGATACTGGAGCAGAGAACAGAAATCAAATGTAAAGACGGTAAAATACTGCCGATCCGCTCTACCCTTAATTACCTTAAATACAAGGATCAGGAGATTGATTGCATTATATCACGAGATATTAGCAAAGAAATACGTGACGCTGAGGTGCTCCAAATGAATCAAACTGCGCTAGAAAACATTAGTGAAATGATTTTTTGGGTGAGAGAAGATGGTAGCTTCAAATTTGTTAATCAGGCAACGTGCAATCTTCTGGGTTATACCAAGAATGAACTCTTACAAATGAATGTTTGGGACATTGATCCCAATTTCACCAAAGAGGCATATGCTCAATCTTGGCAGACGATTCAAACCGAAGGAGGCTTAGTAGCAGAAACCCTTCATCGAATCAAATCAGGCAGGTTGATTCCTATTGAAATTAGTGCAAACCTGACAGAATACAAAGGAGTAAAATACAATTGTGCCGTAGGGCGAAATATCAGCGAACGCAAGAAACAGGAAGCGCAGATCCACTCTATGATGGATCGCTTAAAAAGCTTAACAGCTGAACTAGAAAGCGATAATGCAAGCTTGAAAGAAGAACTCGAAAGCAAGGTCAATATCAACGAAATTATTTCTAAAAGCCCTAATTATCGTAAAGTTCTGCAACAAGTAGGGCAAGTTGCTGATTCAAGTGCTTCAGTATTAATCGTTGGTGAAACAGGAACGGGTAAAGAATTATTAGCGAAAGCAATTCATCGACTTAGTGAGCGGGAAGATAAACCAATGATTAAGGTCAACTGCGCCGCGCTACCCGAAAGTCTGTTTGAAAGCGAATTATTTGGACATGAAAAAGGAGCATTTACTGGAGCGATTGCTCAGAAAAAAGGACGTTTTGAACTAGCCCATCGAGGAACTATATTTTTGGACGAATTGGGTGAAATGCCACTTGATTTACAAGCCAAATTGCTTCGGGTGCTACAAGAAGGAGAGTTTGAAAGAGTCGGTGGTACTCAAACGATAAAAGTAGATGTGCGCGTAATTGCCGCTACTAATCGGGATTTAGAAAAGATGGTAGAGCAAAAAAGATTTAGACAAGATCTTTACTATCGACTAAATGTTTTCCCCATCGTTAATCCGCCGCTACGCGATCGCCGAGATGACATTCCATTATTAGTGCGTCACTTTGTTAAAAAATACTGCCAACGCGAAGGGAAAACGATCGAAATTATTCCTAAAATTGTCGAAGAAACGTTTATGCGTTACGATTTTCCAGGTAATATTCGAGAGTTGGAAAACATCATTGAACGCTCTGTGATTATCACTAATGGCAAGCGACTGAGGTTAGCATTTGAATTGGGTAATCGGAAGAATAAATTAAAAAACGCCGAATTTCTTTCTTTTGAAGAAATGCAACGCCAACATATTCTCACTGCTCTGGAGCGAACCAACTGGCGCGTTACTGGTCCAAAAGGCGCAGCCCGCCTTTTACGGATGAATGATCGCACCTTAGCCTCTAAAATGCGTAAACTCGGTATTCAACGCGAAGTATATGGGTGATTTTGAATTAGAATTAGGGCTGTACAAAGTCTTGAAAATAGCTTTTTATTGACGCAGAAAGACGCAGATTGTTATGATTCAAGTAGGTTGTGAGCGGCAAAACATGTAAAATTAGCGTCTTGCAGAGACGATTTTTTTTATCATTAAAACTTTGTACGGTCTTAAATTAGAATCACTGTTTACTTTAGTATAAAAAAAGGCTTCCAAATGGAAGCCGTACAGATTGGGTAAACTAAAAATTCAGTCGGGTGATAAATTTAATGGGTTGAATTTATGGAAAATGTAATTTATACTTCGGTTAAGTGTTGTTTCATAAACTTACGAGCAAAAAATATTCTGCTTTTCACAGTGCCAATTGGAATGTCTAATTTCTCTGCAATTTCCTGATACTCCCAACCGCGATAAAACATTAAAAAGGGCACACGGTACATATCTTTCATATCAGTCATTAATTGACTCAATCTCTCCAAGCGTAAGTTCATCTCTCCTTCATTCGAAATAGTATTCGTACTCTCAATCGCGAACGTAAATGTTTCGATTGGTTCGTTTACGTGACTGCGGCGCTTGTTTTTGCGATAATCGTTAATAAAGGTATTTCGCATAATGGTAGTAATCCAACTTTTAAAATTTGTTCCTACTTGAAACTTATCTAAGTTGCGATAAGCACGAAGGGTTGATTCCTGATATAAGTCTTCTGCGTCAGCTGAGTTACGGGTCAGACGAAGCGCGAAAGAATGAAGTAAATTATTTAAAGTATCTAATTGATTTGTAAATTCTAATGCAGTCATCATAATCGGGTAAGTTTTTATTTTTTCAGTAAAACATTTATACTTACCTCTTATTCAATGGATGTGCCAACTTTTATAAAAGTCTGATAATCAGTTATTTGTGATTGATTTGTATAAAAAGAGCTGATTTTATTTAGTAGGTTTGATTATATTTAGTAAAAAAAGAATGGAAGTTTTGTTCGTCAGATTTTTCTGTTACTTAGTCACTTCGGTTTGCTCGGTAAGCTGTGAGAGAATTGTAAGCAATTCTTGATTATGCTGTACTAGATATTGAAGAAGTAGGGTATAGTTATTTGCATCTGAAAAAGAGAGTTGAGCCAGTTGTTCTTTTTTAATCGCCAACAAATCTTCTAGCCCTTTTAGCGTATCTTCTGCAAACTGGGTCTGCTGCTTAAATTTTGAAATTTGTTGCAAAAACTCCGGTGAGTGTAGTTGATTTAAAATCGGAGAGATTTGCTCTGCCGCATTATTTTGGTTAGCATGAAAGGAACGTCGATTTTGCAAGCTGAGGACATCTTCTACGATAAACTGCTGAAAGTCAATATCAAATAATTCAGCCATTCGCAATAGCAATTCCAATCGCGGTTCGACATTCTTACTCTCGTAAGCCGCAATACTACTTCGTTTGCATTCAATTTTCTGCGCCAATTCTTCTTGACTAAGTTGTAATTCCTTTCTTAAATGCAATATATTTTTTGCGAGTAAATTTTTCTCCACAGCCATTTTTGAATCGTTTTTATTTCTACGAACATCGAAAAAGTTACAATGTTAAAAAGTACGGGGTCATATTTTTTGTAAATATAAATACTGCTATCATTGTTTTTTCTATTTCGGCTATTTATAGTTCCGAATGGATTTTAATTATAGTCGTTCTTTGGTGAATTTTGTGTTTGGCACAAAATGATTTGAAAAAGCGACCGCAGGGTAGCGATGAGAACATTTTTGGCTGACTCATTTACGAGATTTGCCAAAGAACTATTATAAGTAGTTAACCTAAAATAATCGACACATTTTGTGACGGTCTCTTTTTGCACTATACATCGTTAAAAAGCCTCGTCGTAAAAAGACTACGACTACGTTTTTTGCCTTGTCTAGCACAAAAATAGCCTCAGTCAAAAA
>JBGCES010000994.1:0-3358 GCA_045106545.1 Saprospiraceae bacterium | reverse complement strand
AAAAAGAAGAATTTGCGTCGAAGGGAATACCGATTAGTTTTTTCATATCAAATAAATTGTCAAAACTGTTTAAGTAAGTTGACAGATTTAAGACGTTAGACGCTGGACGTTAGATAATTGATAATCAATTGTTTATCTAACGTCTAACGTCTAATTTCTAACGTCTATCTACTTAATTGTCAAATTGCGGCAAATCGTTTATAGTGAGTGACTTATACACTTTTATGAGTCAGGTGAAAGTAATTATTTGACCTTTGGTTTTTAGAAAATTAAAAGTCAAAGAACGTAAAAATCCCGTTACCGAATGATTCGATAACGGGATTTTTCTTAATTTTTATAGTGAGTAATCAGTTAATTAAGCGAGAACTGTAGTACCATATCGGATGAATTGTGAAACGCTAATTCAGAAACCTTAGGTGTCATGTAATCCGTAAGTGGTAATTGTGCAATCACTTCCATCGCCGCAAAATCAGTTTCAGCTGCTACCACCATCCATAGTACGGAGCGGTCAACGGCTAAAGAATACGATTTGACAGTACCTTCTGTTAAAAGATAATTGATTGTATCGCGTTGTTCTGGGATAGCACGAATAAATTCGATGGGTAGCGGATTTGGTAGTTCAAATGCTACCATAAATTGCTTTTTCATAAAGAAAGATTTAGTGAGAAAATCTCTGAGTAACTATAAAAAAAAATTCAAAATGTGAACTTATTTTTTATTTCGGCAATACTTAGCTACTGTTGTAATTAAAACAAATACTTTGTATTACGACTATTGAACGAGGAGGGTAAACATTTAGTTTAGCGCTTTTTTCGTAAACAGGACTTTTAACCTTTTTTTAATATCTGTTTGTAAAGGTTAATGCCTATGGAATTTTTTTTCCATCTTTAAGCACGTTTTTTAGTAGCCAAAAACAATACCGACTGTGTAAGCGCGTATTGTAAAATGGTTGTTTTTACCAAAAAACGTGCAAACACGACAGACATTACATTAAAATGAGCCATTCCAATCTAAAATTAGCGGATATAATTGCCCAAGAAGACGAGCAGCTACGCCAACGCCGCGCGGCACTGCATGGAGAAAATGCTGCCGACGAGTTGGAGGAAACCCGCTTTGGCATTGCTTTGTCAGGCGGAGGAATTCGATCTGCAACTATCAATTTGGGCATCTTACGGACGCTCAATAAATTTGGAATTTTAAAACATGTGGATTACCTCTCCTCTGTTTCGGGAGGTGGCTATACGAATTCCTACGTACAGGCGACGCTAAAAAATACGGGTAGCTATGATGAATTATTTACGGAAACGCACTTAAATTATATGCGTTCACGTGGTATTTATCTATTTCCTGGAACGGGCTTAGTCAAGTTATGGAATCAGTTTATTTTGATCATTGGTTACTTGATTAGTTTGGTGATGTCGTGGGTGAGTCCTTTGATTTTGTTGCTAATGGGATTTGGTGCGTATTGGTTTTCAATAGAACTAATCAATACAGATCGAGGGTTGATTGAAAATGGTTGGGAAGTAGTGTATTATTATGGTGGGATGGCGTTGATTTTTTTCTTTGTGTTACATTATTTCAGTAACATTTTATTGAATTTTGATTTGAACGCCTCGGCACTATTTAATCGCTTTGAAACCCTGACTATTGGAGTCTGTTTATTTGCTTTTGCGCTGATCGCATTATTGAGTTTTGAAGGATTTAATCAGCCTGATTGGGATAAGTTATTTCCCGCTGCTTTGATTAGTATTTTGTTGGTTGTACTCGGTTTTTTTACCAATCCGAATGCGACGAGTTTTCACCGATTTTATCGCAAACAGCTCGCCGATACTTTTTTGCACTTTACTGATTATTACCGCAATGTGCCACTACATGAACTTTTTCAGCCTAAATCGGAAAAATTAAGTGATAAATTAGCGCCTTATCCACTCATTAATACTTGTTTGAATTTACAAGCGGTAAATGATGAAAATTTTAAAGGCACTAAAACTAACGATTACTTCTTATTATCGCCACTCTACTGTGGCTCGAAGCTTACGGGCTACGTTTCTACCAAAGAAAATTCGGGTTATCGCAATATGACTTTACCCGCTGCTACTACAATTTCTGCTGCTGCGGTCAATCCCGGAATGGGTATTTATTCCAATCGAATTTCGAGTATTCTAACTACTATTTTTAATGCGCGTTTAGGTTATTGGGTGTTTAATCCGTTAAAAGCAGGAAAGACGCAACCAGTCGTGTTTTGGCCTTTTTATTTTATTTATGAATTGCTCGGAATGTTTGGTACGGACAATCGGATGGTGAATATTTCTGATGGCGCACATATTGAAAATTTGGGCGTTTACGAACTGCTGCGTCGTAAGTGCAAATTGATTATTGGAGTGGATTCGGGTGCGGATCCGCTATTTGCCTTTTCCGATTTAGAAAGATTAACGATTCGTGCTAGGAACGAATTAGGGATTGATATTCGTTTCCGCCCAGGACAAGATCCTGAAGATGTTATTCGCCCGAAACCTTCGCATGGATATTCGCGTCAACGTTACGCAGTAGCGGATTTATATCAGATTTGGGATAAAGTAGAAAAAGAGATTGATGGCGAAAAATGCGAAGTCATTGAGCATTATGAAAATAAGAAAATCGGCACATTTATCTATGTCAAATCGTCGGTGATGGCACCCGAAGGGCGACCAAAAATTTCATCTGACGACTGGCTAAAATACGGAACCTACAAATATAAAATCTATCATCCCGCCTTTCCTCACGAACCGACTTCCGATCAGTTCTTTGATCCGATCCAGTGGGAATCTTATTATCAATTGGGACAGCATATCGGCAGTGATATTTTAGGTATCGATGATTTTGTCGGTTATCAAGATGGTACAAAAACGCCCTTTGAAATTACGGGCGCACAATTGATTGAGCACTTTGATCACGAACTCAATCTCTTCTCTACGCCGCTTTCTACGATGGATGAATTAGAGAAATTTATGCCGATTAGTCAAGAGGAAGAAGAGGCGTATTTGGAGGAATTAGAGTTAGCTGATTTGCAGGCTGAAACGTTTGAAGCGGAACGAGATTTTGTGGCAGCGCAACAAGCTACGGAAGTAGAGGAGGATAAAGTCGTGAATAAAGAGGTGAAGTATAAGATGTAGGAGTAGTGACAAGTATTTTTAAGGTAGGAAGCTATTTAATTCTTTCTGCTGAATAGCAGAACGGTTAATGATTCTAGGATGGATATTATTTTTAATAAAAATTAAAATCGATTAATTATCTGATTATCAGTGATTTATGTTTGTTTATTTGCATAGTTTATTTCTTTTGTGAAAATAAATTTTGTTTGTGGGGTCACCTTTTCTTA
>JBGCES010000993.1:0-8345 GCA_045106545.1 Saprospiraceae bacterium | reverse complement strand
GCTAATGCGCTGACGTAATCTGTTCCTAAAATAATATCTCCTGAATTAAATTCAGTATCTAATGACAAGTAATAACCAACATAGCTATCCCGCGCATCAGCGTTACCCGCATTTTTAACGGTCAAATTAGTTAGTGATAATACATCACCATTCAGTGTCAAATGTCCACGATCGTGGCATTGCAAATCTGGCTTTTGTACTTCTGCTTGAATCACCAATTTAGGTGAAACAAAATAGCAGACATTCGTCTGATCATCATTATCTTGATCTTCTTCTACTTCGTGTGATTCACTCACCGCGTTAGTATGATCAATGATGATACCTACGAAATACGTACCTGGCGAAACATTGAGTGTATTGATTTCAATACTAAAAGATTCTGTACTAACCTCACCTGGAGCAAGTGGATCGACATAATCTGTACCGATCAATATATCGTTAGTGGTAAAAACTTCATCAGTAGAAAGGTAGTAACCAACGGTACTAGCAACCGCATCGGCATCGCCTTCATTTTTTACTTGTAAATTAGTAATCGAGATAGTATTATTAGTGATCGCTAAGTAACCGTTATCAAAACAAGTCAAATCAGGACCATTCTGCCCAGAACCACCAATTGTAATTTGCTGACCTTCAAAAAAGCAGTTGTTGTTGTCTGACTCATCTGACTCACTTACTCGATCGTCGAAATCCAGTATGGAGCCGATATAATAAGTACCCGCAGGAATATGCGCCATATTACCTACTTCAACCGTAATGGACTCGGAACTACTCGCCCAAGGATCTAAAGCACTCACCAACTGCGAACCAATTAGAATATCACCTGTAGTGAAATTCTGGTCTTCTGATAAGTAAAATCCAATGTAGCTAAGTTCTGACCGTACATCGCCCGTATTTTTCACTTTTACATTAGTGATGGTAATCACAGAACCATTGATAGTCAAAGTTCCAGGACTGTCACAAACTAAATTTGCTTGTGCGTTAGAACTGGTAATGGTTACTTGCGTCGAATAAAAACAATTGTTGTTCTCTTCATCTGATTCATCCACCACATCTTCGTTATCAGCGATAATTCCGACATAATAAGTTCCTTCTGGAATATCCGTAGAACTTAGATTAATGGAGAAATACTCGGTACTTGTAGCATTTGGATCGAGTGAAGTAATGACATCTGTTCCCACCAGATAATCATTAGTAGAAATGATGGTGTTGGTCGAAAGGTAGTAACCAACCTTAAAAGTACCCGCAGTCGCACTTCCCTGATTGCGGATTTTAAGGTTGCTAATGGTAATGGTTGAGCCATTGACATTGAAGTCGCCGGTATCTCCACAAGTGAGATCGGCATCTGCTAAGTCGCTGGCTATCAGCGCATTTGGCATCAACAACCCACAACAGCAGCACAACAGTACCGCTAAAAAAGTAACATTAACCTTCATAGTAAGGAGGGTGTTTAATTTAAAATAATGATGATAAAACTGGTTCATAAATGTTAAGCATTTCGATGATTGGACTAGTAATCAATATTTAGTAAAACAGATTTTATTGAGCTGTTTAAAAAGTTGAATCGTTTCAATAACTCGTTGATAACGAACATGTTATCGCAGAATACATCATGTATTTTGCATGATAAACAACTCAACAGAACAACAATAAAACTGCTTGCCTACATAATAACTACTCACTACATTCATCCGTGAATAACTATTAAAAAAGCTGAAGGATCAAACTGTAACCAAGTTGACTTATGCTACCATACCAAAATAGGTCGAGCACAGTTGTTAATTAGGAATTTAAAGTAGATAATGAGAAATCTAAAAATGTATTACAATTTTAAACCATTAGCGTCCACGCAAAACTTTCGGATAAATACACATAAGTAGTTGGTAGTATTTGAATTGGTAGTTACAATTCGTTCGTAATGAACGACTTGCAACAAACTAACAATTTCTTCAATCTACTTATGAAATACTTAACTATCATTTAGTCGTAGTACTACACAGTATAAAAATTGTGCAAACCTTTTATATTATCCCAAAAAAATAATGAGTAGCTGTAGTGTAGAATAGGTAGTGTATGAAAGTTGCAATTGAGCGACTTTCGGAAAGCGTTTTTTTCATAGCTACTCCAATCTCGGCAAAAGATTTTAACATAGAATAAGCAGTTGAGTAGATTAGTTTGATTATTTAAAATATTTAACTCGCTCACTATGAACGATTTGTAATAATTTAAAAATCAAAATCTATATCTGCCTGCCCCGAACTTGATTCGGGGATAAATGACGATATAAATTTGTCAATCCACTTACTTACATCAACGATAGGTTATTCTACCTAAAATATAAATCGACAAGGTGGGAGTTGTCGAAACTTGACCGAGATAGGAAAAAAGAACATTCGTATTTGTCCCAATAAAATGTGGTAATAAAATAATAGGGTTGTGGGACATCAGTTGAGTGAATAGATTTACTTATGGAATTATTAAAGTATTTAGTAGTAAACACTAGAATAATATTAATAGCAAATGCATTCCGCAACTGATAAAATTTGTGCAAGAAACTTAGGGTTGTATTTCGATAAAAAAGAATGCCTTGCGGCAACAAACGATGGTATTCAAGTGAAAATGCCATTGATGGTGGACTTTTTCAATTGAATGAAGTTTCGGTCTTCGGTAAGATAAAAATTACGAACGAAGGGTATTCATTTTTTTCCAAGTTGCTCTACCATAAGTGGTTATAAAAGCACTAAGTCAAAATTGAAAAACAGTTTAATGGCAACAGCCAATTTCAGCCTACAAGGTACGAATTTTCCATTAGAAGTACGAATTTTTTATAGATAGGGTTCAGTCAATATTTTATAATGTATAATATTTTTGATTATTTTTTAACAGTTCCTTATTAGTTCACTACGCACCAAAACCGCGTAGATAGCGTTAATTCTAAGTATTTACACCAATCAAGGGTTTACCAAATTGATAATATCATATTAAATTATTTTAGCATACTTTTTGCTAAACATCAATTTGGAGACTTATCAGCACACCTTTTTAAGTAGCAATTCTTTACAAATTGCTTTTTCCGCGTATTTATCATGAAGTTTTGAGTTCATGCCGCTATTTGATATAGATCAAAACATTCCATGATTTATCAATTTTAACATTTCATACATAAGGGTATCTATTGCCAATTGACATCCTAATATAAACATAAATAATTTTAATCTGGTAGCACGTCCGAGTTGCACCGTCAACCGTCCACCGTCTGCCATCAACCGTTTCAAGATTATGAAGACCCTGCAATTTTTGTTCGTTTTCTTATTTGGTGCATTATTTTTTGTCAGTTGTGATAAAGAAGATGATGTAGAGATCTGGCCCCAGAATCAGAAGTTACAAATTGTCATTCAGGATCAATTTACGACCCTACCAGCAAAGGTTTCCGTCTTTTTTAAAGTACAAGACGAGAACGGCAACCCAGTTGCGGGTTTGTCTGATGCGGATTTCAATATTTACGAAAAGGGTAAAAACGACGATGCTGAAAAATTGATTTCTAAAGACGAGGCAGCACGCCAAATTTCATCCCGCCGTCAAGTATTCGCTTACAATAACTTATTGGTACTCGATTTAAGTGGCAGTGTAAGTAATAACTATCTGGAGGAGTTGAAAGAAGCGAGTATTTCGTTTGTCAACTCGGTTTTACCAGAAGAAGATGACAGTGGCGTACAGATGAAAATCGTTTGGTTTGATGGCGATGATGAATTACATTTATTGGCTGATTTGACTGATGAACGCCAAGAACTGATCGATGCAATTGAAGGCGTAAGTGCAGATATTAGTAATGATAATTCTACCGATTTATACGGCGCAGTTATCGAGGCAGTAACGGATATTGAGCAAATTTTACAATCTAATGCCGATATTAAAACTGCTGCTTCTATCGTCGTTTTTACGGATGGAACAGACCAAGCTTCGCGCCACGCTAAAGAAGAAGCCTTTAATATGGTGAACGGCGCTAGTGATTTGATTTCATTTTACACCATTGGTTTGGGTAGTGAAATTGATAAAACGGTTTTAACTAAAATTGGTAAAAACGCGCAAGCATTCGCTGATAATACCGATGGTTTATTGGCTACTTTTGAAAATATTGCCAAGCAGATTTTTGACGAAGCCAATTCCTTCTACCTATTTGAATACTGTAGCCCAAAACGTGATGGCGCAGGCGACGCAGAATTGCGCTTGGAAGTATTACACGATGGTGAACGAGGTTCGGAAATAGCTACTTTTAATGCAACAGGCTTTAAAGGGGGATGTGATTTGTAATGGAGGATAGACATTCTTGTCTGTCGCAATGAGCAATAAAAAAATCCTAAATATTTGACTATCAAATATTTAGGATTTTTTTATTGTCCTATTCCGGATAACGGTGTTACTCGTTACGCGTTAATGTGAAAAATAGCCATACATTTGAAAAATAAATAGCGCAATACCCGCCACGACCAAAAACCAATTGGTTGCTTTATAGAACGTATCATATCCACTCTTTCCTTTCCAAAAGCGAATTAAGAAAATGATCGGAATCAATGCTGCTATTTGTCCTAATTCTACGCCGATATTAAAGGAGACAATTTTAGCTAAAATTTGCTCCGTTCCCATATCAAAAGATTGTAAACGCGTAGATAAACCAAAGCCATGAATCAATCCAAAGAGGAAAACCATTCCCAGTAAATTGGGCGAGGTCATGTTTAATAACTTAGGAAATCCACCGAGATTTTCAAAGCCTTTATATAATACACTCAGCGCAATCACCGCATCAATCAAATGCTCATTCGCCTGAATACCCGCGAAGGTCGCGCCGATTAGCGTAATACTATGACCAATCGTAAAAACCGAGATAAACTTAACGACATCTTTAAAATCTTTCAAAAAGAAAATAACGCCCGCCAAAAAGAGTAAGTGATCGTAACCCGTCACCATGTGCTTTGCGCCGACCAAAATATAGGAAAGCAAGCCACCATTGGATAAAATTTCCTGATCCGATGCCGAAACGCCGTGCGCAAAGGAAACAATGGGAATAAATAGAAGTAGAAAAGTAGCAAAACGCGTTTGCCAAGTAGAAGTAATGGAAAACATAGAGTGTAAAATATTCGAGTAAAAGTTTAATTTGTCACCTTCTAAATACGGAAATAGCGACGTTTGTTTTTATCAGACGCCATATATACGAAATAAAATATTCCTACAGATTTTTTTACTCAAAAAATTTACTCCGCACCCCAAATTATCCAATAAAGTAATAACAGCTTAGTCCACCAGTGTAATAACCACAATCGCCAAAAGCGTTTTAAAATTATTTCACTTTCAGCAAAGTCTTTTATAATTCGCTGACGCAACTTAAACGGACGCGCGGGTAATAAATAGCGCCACAATCCTAGTTTCCACTGAAGTAACAATCCCTGTGGGTAACGTTTTTGGCTAATTTTGCGAAAGCTAATCCCTTCTCTTTTTATTTTTTTAAACAAACCCGACTTATCCGCTACTCGATAAAAAACTTTCGCCTCGGCAGCATAACCAATTTCCATTCCTATCTCCCAAATCCGCTGCGACCACTCGATATCAGACCCACCCAGCGATTCGGTCGAGAATTCATCAATCTGCCTCAGTAGTGATTTTTTGAAGAATAAAATACCCGTCGGAACGCCAAACCGCTGCTGAATCGAACGATGATTAGGATAAAAACGCAAGGCATCTAAATATTCCCAAATCGTCGGTTCGGTAGAAAAGGTCATGATGATATTTCCTGCAACCAATGGATGTTTTGTCTTAATTAACTGCTCCATACCCGAACGCAATAAATCGGGAACAGGTAAGCACTTGGCATCCAGCAAAACCAAATATTCATGCGTCGCTGCGCGCATCCCAAGATTGCGACAATGATACGGATTTTTAATAGCCAATTCGCTGATGAATTGATTCGCATATTGCTGTGCCACTTCCCTACTTCCGTCCGTTGACCCGTTATCTACTACTATGATTTCTACTTTTTCTTGCGGGTAGGATTGTGCGCGCAATGCTTCCAAGCAAGCGCGCAGGCGGTCGCGTTGATTGAGGACGGGGATGATGATGGAGATGTTTGGCAGCGAATCATGCATACGGCAAATTTAGTTAATCTTCTGCTGAATCCGCCAATCCTGATAATTCCAACTCTTCCAACTCCCCCACTTCATTTTATGTCTAAATTTCCCTTTTTTAACCTCGATATGATCTTGAATCCGTTTCGTGTTCCACACCACTGTTCTAGTCATAAGATCTTGATTATCAATTAACAACGATAAGTTTTTATCCGATATATCTTTCATCAAAAATGCAATATCAAGTTGCGCTTCCGTTTTGTGCGTCAAATTGTATTTCGTAATAAAAACATCCCAATTAATCAGCGTAGCTACAATCAGTAAACCGTACACCGCCCAACTATTTTTGTAAATTAAAAAATAGAGGGATTTGCGTTTTTTTACTTTCGTAAACATGGTATAAAGACCAAATAACACCAGCAACAAAAAAAGAAATACGCCAATGCGTTTATACGCCAAGCCGCAGTGTTCGACGTATCGCCAATTACGTACGCCTACTGACAACGCGAGTAAAGCATTTTGAATAATCCACACGTAAGCAGCGATTTTCAAGGCTTCGTTTTTTGGTAAAAAATTAATATTCTTACGAAATAAAACTACCAAAATCGCCATCGCTAAAAGAATTGCTCCAATTAACAAATACGTGCCTTCATGCACATAAACTTTCCAATCCAGCGGATTCGTAGGCTGTTCGCCAAACCAAACGTAGCGAATATCTAATGCATTGACCACCACCAATAGCAAATCCAACGCGATCACCAAAATCAAACCACTCTGATATTCTTTTTTCAAATCAATCACCCCGCGATTAACTAACATTTTAGAACGTTCAGGTCGCTTGCGCTCAATCGTTTTTACTTTCCGTTGCTGCCATTTTACAAATCGCTCACCGCTCGTTTTCCATAGTGCGCCACCCGTCACGAACAGTCCCATTATCAAATAGAAAATAGTATCTAACGAAATATCCCACTGAAAAAACTGAAAAACCGACTGCCAAAAGCTATCCGCTACTTCCGCAAATTTGGGATTCGCCACGTAATAAATCGAGTAAAACACCAGTAAAATCAGCAAAGGAATCACCATCAAAGTTACCACGTAACGAAAACGCCGCAGTCCATCCCCAATGTCACCTTGTGTTTTTAATTGCTGAAAAGCAGTAACGGGTACAAAAACTACATTGCGCAAATAAAGCAACAAAGCGTACCAAATAAAGCGTAATTCCGCCAGTTGCACAAAGCCAACAAGGGTCATCAGCGAAAGTACATGGACTATTTTTACTAAGGTAGAATTGAGTAAAACGACGAGTATCGCGGTGAGAAAAGTACCCACGCCAGTAACGAGCACTTCGCGCCGACGCGCACTTTCGGGTTGCATTTTCAATAAACAAACTTGCAATAAAGTACTGTAAATCAATACATTAATACCCATTCGCTCGCGCCAAAACAAGAAACAATACAGCAACATACCGACGAAGACAGCGAGGTTGATCGCTAAGGATTTTTTCATAACTCTATATTTTAAAGAAGACAGATGTCAGACCGCTTTGCTGTCAGAAGCCAGAAAGGCAGGTTTGAAATATTTTTACTTTGTAATACAAAGTTATTTGTAAAAATTAGATTTTGCAAATTTTTTCAGCAAAATCTTTAATTCGTTGTCGTATTTCCTCCGTCATTGGGCGTTCTTGTAGGTAAGTATGTACTGCACCGACATATTCCATTCCCAGATATTTCGCGCTTTCGCGAAAAGGCATTTCAAATCCTTCCTTTACTTCTTCATCATAACCACAACTGATGACCGCCATTTGCATTCCCCGCAACTGGCGTCCTGTATCTTTATATTTTTCCATTTTCAACGCATCCGAAAAGCGATCTAAAAATACTTTCGTCCGGCCACTCATGGTGTACCAATAAACGGGCGTAGCGAAAATAATCCCATCGTATTCATTGACGATATAATGAAACAAGGTCAGAAAATCATCGCCTTGATTTTTAAATTCATAATCGAAATGACCGATCTTAAATTTATTCAAATCAATCATTTCAAAACCCGTTGCTTGTTGTAAGGCATTTACAACTTGTGCGGTTTCGCCATTCGAATTGGCGCTGCCGAGGATAATGATTCCGTTTTTCATGTTTGTTATTTTTATTGGTAGCAAAGGCTTCAGCCTTTCCTGTCAAAGTCCTTTAGGACGAATATACTACGCCATAAATGGCTGTGACGGGAAAGGGTAAA
>JBGCES010000992.1:0-6880 GCA_045106545.1 Saprospiraceae bacterium | reverse complement strand
GAAGAAGCGCCGAGTGCCGTTTTAACTCCTGCTGTGCGCAAAGCGATGGGTGAAGATGCGGTAAAAGTGGCGAAGGCGTGTGATTATGTCGGCGCGGGAACAGTCGAGTTTTTATTGGATGAAAATCTAAATTATTACTTCCTAGAAATGAATACGCGACTGCAAGTGGAGCATCCCGTAACGGAATGGATCACGGGCGTAGATTTAGTGGAGCAACAAATTAATATAGCGCGCGGATAGGAATTACCTTTTGCTCAAGAAGAGTTGACGATTACAGGTCATGCGATGGAGTTACGGGTGTATGCAGCAGCTCCACTCAATAACTTCCTTCCAAGTGTTGGTGATCTCGAAGTCTATCAAATTCCAGTAGGCGAAAATATCCGCGTGGATGACGGCTACACCCAAGGCATGCCCATTCCAATTTACTACGACCCGATGATCGCGAAGTTGATTACTTACGGTAAAACCCGCGAAGCCGCCATCCAAAAAATGATCGAAGCCATCGCCGATTATCAAATCGAGGGCGTCGCTACTACCCTACCCTTCGGTCGCTTCGTGATGCAACACGAGGCATTTACAAGCGGGCATTTTGATACACATTTTGTTAAAAACTACTATACGCCCGAAGCATTACAAGCGGATAGCAAAAAGGAAGCGGAATTAGCAGCAAAGTTGGCGCTGCATTTATATTTACAACAAAAAAATAATATTACGGTCGCAGAGCAGACGAGTACAGAATGGCGCAAGCGATTGCGATGATTGTACAACCTCGAACAACCTTCAAACCACATCCGAACAACCTTTACACTATTTTTATACATGAACCACATCATCGAAGAATTAAAAAATCGCGAAGCTGCCGCTGCCCTCGGCGGTGGACAAAAGCGCATTGACAGCCAACATAAAAAAGGAAAATTAACTGCCCGCGAACGTATCCATTTTTTAATGGATGAAGGCTCGTTTGAAGAAATTGGCGTATTGGTAACGCATCGCACGACCGATTTTGGAATGGCGGATCAGAAGATTTATGGCGATGGCGTCGTGACGGGATATGGTACAGTCGATGGGCGATTAATCTATGTTTTTGCGCAAGATTTTACCGTTTTTGGTGGATCGCTTTCGGAAACGCATGCGGAGAAGATCGTCAAAATTATGGACTTGGCAATGAAGGTCGGTGCGCCTTTGATTGGATTGAATGATAGTGGTGGAGCGCGAATTCAAGAAGGGGTAAACTCATTAGCTGGCTACGCGGATATTTTTTATAAAAATGTTATGGCGAGTGGCGTAATTCCACAGATTTCTGCGATTATGGGTCCATGTGCAGGTGGCGCAGTGTATAGTCCTGCGATGACTGATTTTATTTTGATGGTGGAGAACACGTCTTACATGTTTGTAACGGGGCCAAATGTGGTCAAAACCGTTACGAATGAACAGGTAACTTCCGAAGAACTCGGCGGCGCATCGGCGCACTCTACTAAATCGGGCGTTACACATTTGACTGCCGCCAATGATATAGATTGTATCGCAAAAATTAAACAACTCCTCTCCTATCTGCCACAAAATTGCGAAGAGTTACCTGCTAAGTTGCCTTACGAAATTGGTGACGAATTGCGCCCAAAATTGATGGACATCGTCCCCGAAAATGCGAATCAGCCTTATGATATGCGCGAAGTGGTACAAGGCATTGTCGATGAAGATTCTTTCTTTGAAATTCATCCTGATTATGCGGAAAATATCATCGTTGGATTTGCACGGATTGGTGGACGAAGTATTGGCATTGTAGGGAATCAGCCGTATAGCTTGGCGGGTGTTTTGGATGTAGAAAGTTCTAAAAAAGGCGCGCGTTTTGTACGAACTTGCGACTGTTTTAATGTGCCCTTACTCGTATTAGTGGACGTGCCTGGTTTCTTGCCTGGTACGGATCAGGAATGGAACGCAATTATCACCAATGGTGCGAAATTACTCTATGCGTTTAGTGAAGCGACCGTGCCGCGTATCTCCGTGATTACGCGTAAAGCTTACGGTGGCGCATACGACGTAATGAACTCCAAACACATCGGCGCTGACATGAATTTCGCTTGGCCAACTGCGGAAATCGCCGTGATGGGTGCGAAAGGTGCGAGTGAAATTATTTTCCGTAAGGAAATCGCTGCAGCCGACGATCCCGCTGTAAAATTAAAAGAAAAAGAAGACGAATACGCCGCTACTTTTGCGAATCCTTACCGCGCAGCGCAGCGAGGTTTTGTGGACGAAGTGATTCATCCTAAAAATACGCGGCGGAAGTTAATTAAAGCATTTACAATGCTGGAAAATAAGGCGGTGAAGTTGCCACGGAAGAAGCATGGGAATATTCCGTTATAATAGACTTGTAACATCCCGCCGATTAAAGACGAGGTGCGATTATGCATTGATAATATTAGAAAGCAGGTATCACATCGAGACCTGCTTTCTGCTTTTTAATACTCCAATCTATTGTAAAAATATTGTTCAGTTTCTATTTTTAAGATAAAAACAGCTCAATTGCCAATAATCGTAACACATATTATTAAGTTGAAAATAATCGTTTTGGCTTGATTATGGTTGTTCCATATCATAACTTTCATAATGATGTGGTAAATTTTTATCCGACAGCAAAATACCTCTCCTTTACACAGCTTCCTCCTGACCTTTATTAAGAAATACTAATTAACTGCGAATATGAGCAAACTACACTCAGCTGACACCATTTTAAATATGGGAATCCAGACTGATGCTCCCCACCTTGAACAATTACAGTTAAGGTTATTAAACCTGGATCTATTCATCTCGTTATCGTTCTCAATCGCAATGCTTGCGCTGATAGCACTTAATTTTTCTACCCATCTCATCTTGGTAGGAGTCAGCGTCGCCCTCGTGCTTATTTATGTTTTGGCAGTATTGCTAAGTTACAAATCACTGCATAATATTGTCAGACCGATAAGATTAGTTACCCCAATTCTAATCATTACTTTCTTTCATTTTTATCTCGGATCGGATTGTTTTTTTCAAATTATATTATTAGGTGCAAGCTTAACCACGCTAATCTATGGGACGATGCCCAAATTAGCTTCCGCTGCTTTCTTTGCTTTACATTTAGTACTCTTTATTATCTTTTCTCTCTTCAATACGGAGGGCGTATTACCGTTGTCTGATGAGTGGTCTCTGATCGTGTTTAGAATCAATATCGTTGTTGCGGTACTAACTTTTATTTATGAGGTAGGAATGCTTCGCTACCTCTATTCTTCGTTGGTTGTGGAATCAAAAAGCTCTGCCCTACATTATCAAAGATTGTTTGAAGATAACTTAGTCGGTCTATTAATCACGGACGATCAATTCAATATTACGAAGACGAATAAAGCATTTCAGGAAATGCTAAAATATTCTGAAAAAGAATTAATGGGGATTTCTTTAGCACAGATAACTGCACCTGAATATTTGGAAGATTGCCGTCTGAAAATGATGAAAATGGCAAAGGGCGAAATGAATGAATGTACTATGGAAAAAGCTTATTCCATGCAAGACAGTTCGCTCTTTTATTCGCAAACTTTCCTTAGAAGGTTTAAACAAAAGGAATCAGAAAATTCGGGTTATATTATTTCTGTTTTAGATATGAACGAGCATCTTAAATCTAAGAATGCCCTACGTGAAAGTGAAGAAAAATTCCGTGATATTTTTGAAAATGTAACCGATGGAATTATCACTTTAGATAACGAGACCTATATTGTTAATGCCAATAAGGCGGCATACGAAACATTTGGAATAGAGCCTGGAAAAAAAGTTAGAGTGAAGGATATTGTTTACAAACCCGATTCAAAAAAATCGAATAAATATTTTCGCCAATTAGTAGAAAGAGGAAGTTATACAGGCTACCAAGGGCGTATTCTTACTCCCAAAAAAGGAGTACGCCACATTGAAGTGAATTCCAGTGGCATTTTTGATCGAAAAGGAAATCTAATAGGCTCAAGGGATATTGTTCGTGATATTACCGAACAGAAAGAACAAGAGGAAGTCATACAGTTAAAAATGAAGGAATTAAATGATAAAAATGAAGAGCTAAAAAAATATATTAAGAGCAATATGCAATTAGAAAATTTCGCACATATTGCTTCACACGATTTAAAAGCGCCGCTGCGAACGATTATTAGTTTTTCTCAACTGCTAGAACGAAGTATCAAGACCAAACTATCAGCAAGAGAATCAGAGTACTTGGAATTTATCATCAATGCCACTCAAAATATGCATTTGTTAGTCGATGATTTATTGGCTTACTCAAAAGTTAATTCTAGTCCAAAAGAGTTACAAAAAATTCCATTTGATTCTCTTTTAAAAGGATTATTGGCAGAACTACAAAGCAGTATTACTGAGAAAAACGCAGAAATTATTATCGATAATCAAGTGGAGTATATCATTGCGGATAGGATAAAAATCAGACAAATACTACAGAATTTAATTGCCAATGCGATTAAGTTTCACAAGCCTGATGAACAACCCAAAGTCCAAATCAAGGCAAAAGAAAAGGAGTTAGTTTGGCAGTTTAGCGTTTCGGATAACGGTATTGGTATCAAAAAGGAGTTTTATGAAAAGGTGTTTATGCTCTTCCGAAAGTTAAATCCCATCGGAAAATATCAAGGTTCTGGCATTGGTTTAGCGATTTGTAAATTGATCGTTGAACAACATGGTGGTAATATTTGGATTGAGTCCATTCCTAATGAAGGCACTACTTTCTATTTTACACTCTCTAAAGAAAAACTACCTGCGTGTGAAAATGATTCCAGTATGAATCAGCTAACTTCTGTAATAGAAAAATAAGTATATTTAATCACCTTACCATCACCTCATCTACAAATATCCAAGACGGTAAACCTGCGCCATGATGCCAAATCGGAGCGGTTAAATCGCTCTGACCTTCAATTTTAATATAACGCGCTTTACGCGGCTTACCTGTATAGTTAAAATACTGAATGTCATTGATTTTGCTCGTTTTCGCGAGTGGAAACTCATTATTAATGCGCTTTACTTTCCTGAATTTTTTACCATCCGTCGAAATAGAAAAAGTAACTCGTTTAGGAAAGAAAACAATATGATTGGTTACCTGTAAAAAGGCAGTCGAAATTTCGCTTACTTCCTGTACTTCTTCCAAATCAATAATTGCACTCAAATGTTCTCCTTCAAACCCTAACCAATTTGCATAAAAACTATTGCCACCTAATGCGCCATCCGTCAATGCCTGCGGATCTTCTTTCGCATATTTTTTCGGCGAAGTTAGCAACTGAACAGGTTTTTGAAACGCCAAATTAGCTCCTTTTGCGCGTTCCAGCGTCCGCTGATAGGTTTCAATATATTCCTCCACGGAGTAACGCATTTCGTTCATGGCGGTAATATTATTTTCGGTAGTCGTTTTAGTAAAGCGGGCTAGTCGTTCCTTAATTGCTTGTTCTCCACCTTTTTTAAGCATGGCATTGAGGTTCGTTTTAGCAAATTCTAGCCATGCGTAATCAACGGACAAACGGGCGGCATTTACCCGGTTTAGTAATTCAGGATTTGTACTGACTTGTTCATTAGCTATCTGATACAAACTGTCATAATGAGTCAATTTCTCCTCACTTAAAAAACTATCAAATCCTTGCGCTGGATCGCCATAAAGAAAAAGAAAGAAGGTAGAATCTTGCTGAATAGCTTCGTGGATTTCATTGATGTAAGCGTAAATCATCGGCGCAGCAGCCTCGTAATATCCCTCCAAAAAATCAATCATAATCACATCGACTGCTTGGTCGGGATTCCATAATAATTGCGCAGTCAAGTAGCTACGCAATTCAAATAATTCACTGGGATTATTGCTATGTTGTTCAAAAATCCAAGTCGCATTATTATCGCGAAACAACTCAATATTAGGTTTTAGCGTACGCAGATTAGGAAATGGAGCTAAGAAATTGGTGAACTGCGTCGTATAATCCCAAATCCGCACATTATCCGTAATCGCGCCCCACGCCACTAAATCAGCTTTGAAATCTTGACATTTTTCCGCAATCGGCGCACTTCGATCACATTCGATAGAGCAAAGCGTAATCAGCACATTCGGTTCGGGTTTGATCGTTTTTGGTGCTTTGCGCGTGTATTGATACGCTAGGGTAGAAATTTGCTTCTGCGGAAATTCCTTGGCGATCCGATTGACAAAATAAATCATCGAGCCAGCGGGTGATGCTTCTCTTTCATGAATCGCTTCACAGGCATCGCATTGGCAATATTGACCATTATCGTCTTGGCTTACAGAAATCACTTCTGCATCGGGATAACGCGCCAACTGCGCTGCTACCGAGTCTTTTACAATATTATAGACCGTTTCATTCGTTAGGCACAATTGAGTAGGAATGCGCTTCCCGTTGCGTAGTGCGTAGTATTCAGGATGTTGATTGAGAAATTTATCGGCAGGTAGAAAGCGATGAAAAGTATGTACGCGCGCATCGGGAACGTAAGTCGGAAAAGCCTCGTAAGTCACTTTTTGCTGATCCGAAAATTGATGATTTTCATAAAATAAGCGCGAATGAACTGTCCGAATTTTTATGGGCGGCGTATAGGTATAATTCAAGGTTTTAGCAAGCGTTATTCGTTCTTGGGTAGGAATAACTTCCACCGTCGGCGTATAAAACCGACAATCCAATTCCTTTTCTAAAAAATCATAGACGGCATATAAGGTACTTTTTGTACTACCACCGCTGATGTGTAAATCGCCCTTTTTAAAACCATAATGAATCGTCTGTGCTCCGATAGCTGTATCCGTTCCAATCCAAATTGTCGCTTGCCTCTTTTCCGTTTTCTTTAAAGGAAAATCCAGTCCCGTAATGGACTTTAGATATTGTTGTAA
>JBGCES010000991.1:0-8013 GCA_045106545.1 Saprospiraceae bacterium | reverse complement strand
TTAGTTCGCTTTTTTGATACATGATAGGTAGATTTTAGGTGGGATGGGGACGGTTGTTAAAAGTAAAGAAAAAATCTGAAGTGAAGCAAGTTGATTGGTGTAAGGTGGAGATTAACAAGTTATTGTGAGTGATGTAGTGCTAATTTCATTAACTTGTTTGGTAAAACCATCAACATGTCAGCATTTTCCAAACGCTCGCAAATTTTTACCTCGCTTCCTTTTATTCTCGCCTTAACGTTGCTGCTGCTCAATGATTTTTATTGGAAAGCTACTTACGCTAACTTTTGGACAGGTAAAATCTCTGATTTTGCAGGTTTATTTGTCTTTATTCTCTTTTGGTCAACATTGTTTCCAAAACGAAAAACGACTGTTTACTTCTTATCCTTTTGGATTGATACTCTTAGGATTAATGGCTTTGCCGTTGGTTCTGATTATAATATTTCAAGTAATTGAATTGAAAAATTATGCAACTGCGTTTTGGGTAGTCTTGTTAGCTGTGGCTTTGTTGCTGATTATAGATCAGATGATGTTTGTAGGTATGCTAAATCAGTAGATCTGATTATTCTAATCACTCAGATCAAAATGAAGTAAATACGTATCTTTTGAATCAAAGAAAATGATGTCTTTAAATTTTACCCATCCCCATTGGAATGGCAACTTTTCTGTAAACTCTTTTGTAAATAAAAACACTTCTATTTCTTTTCCCCGAAAGAAAAGCCGTAGGTGTTCTAAAAAATCCTTGAGAATCAAATTTTCAGCATCTCTCCAAGTTTTACTATCTTCTTTTAACGCGATAGTCACGCCCTTACCTAGCCAGAAATCTAGTATTTCTAATAGTGAATTTTCCCAGTCATCTAATTTGATTAACTTATTTTTCTTGGAGGATAAATGGTTAACTTGGTTAGGATAAAGGTAAGTAGATAGACGTTAGAATTTAGACATTAGACGTTAGATAACTCGTTGGCTATCAATTTTCTAACGTCTAATGTCTAACGTCTTAAATCTGTCAACCTACTTAGC
Source organism: Saprospiraceae bacterium (assembly GCA_045106545.1). GTDB lineage: Bacteria > Bacteroidota > Bacteroidia > Chitinophagales > Saprospiraceae > JBGCES01. Next base: position 6,993 of record JBGCES010000991.1, on the reverse strand, counting down.
GCGCTAACGCCCATTTAATTTCGCCTTTTATTGCTTGGTCAATAGTATTGCCTTCACCAATTTTTTTAAAAAAGTAATTAAAACCAACTACACCATTAGTGTAATCTCTAAGGAGTGCTATTGAAGTCAAATAGCCATTTAAATACTCAACATTGTAGTTGATAAACTCTTCGTTTTGGTTATAAACTTCCATTTTTTGATGAAGCTTTTTAGGTTTTAAAATTGTATCTATGCGAATATGAAGATTTAACTTCGATGAACAACAATAAGTTCTTTAATTCAAATATATTAGTCTTTCTATTAAAATTAGCCTAGTATCTAATTGAAAAAGGAGCTATTCCATCTTGGCTTCATATTTGCATTATTTTTAATATAAAAATCCCCCAACCTCCACAAAATTACTTCCCCCATTCTAACGTTTAATCAATCTAAGAGTCAAGCGAACTCAAAAATCCACTATTCAACACTCAAAATTTTCTAATGAACATGAAACACATTTTTACCCTTACGGCATTGTTATTTGCCACGTTTACCCTCTCGGCGCAGTGCGTCAGCGGCGATTGCAAAAACGGCAAAGGCATTTATGTCTATCCAAGTGGCGCGCGCTACGTCGGGCATTTTCAAAATGGCGAAATTCACGGTATCGGGACGTGTACGTATAGCGATGGAACGGTCTATCGCGGCAATTGGCAAAATCGTTATCCCGAAGGGCGTGGAACGAAAGTGTATGCCAATGGAATGGAGCGTACCGGCTTGTGGAAGAAAGGTTTTCCGATCGACGAAGCGGGTAATGTGCAAGAAGAATTTATGGCAAAAAATGGCGATGCCGATGCGAATATCGACATTCAAACGGGTTGCCTAAATGGCGATTGTAAAAACGGCGAAGGTGTCTATGCTTACGCAGATGGTAGTAAATACGAAGGCTTATTTACTAACGGAAAAATTGAGGGGCAAGGCACGTTCTTTTTTCCCAATGGCGATAAATACGTTGGTCAGTTTCTGGCTGGTTACTCGCACGGCGAAGGCACGTTGTACCACGCAGATGGTACGCGCACGACGGGCAAGTGGCACAATGGCGAGTACGTGAACGATATGACTAATAACTACGCAGAAGTCGGCTGTATCAGCGGCGATTGTCAGAGTGGTGAGGGCATTTATGTGTATGACGGCAAAGACGCGAAGTACCAAGGTTATTTTCAAAATAATAAACCCCACGGGCAAGGTTTTATTGAATATACCAATGGTGAAACCTATCGCGGAACTTGGGCAAACGGTCAATTTAATGGCGAAGGAACGCTGACTTTATTGGATGGTAGCCGAGTGAGTGGTTTGTGGAAAGATGGTGCATTTCAAGCGGCAGCGACCATGGAATCGCCCGCCACGAAATCTACAATGCCACCAAAACAATTAAAAGAAGTAGATTTAGCTACGATTCGTAATAATTCCGAATCAAAAGTATATGCCGTGGTGATTGGCGTAGCTTCTTATCATGCGATGCCGCCTTTGCGTTATACGGATGATGATGCGTATCGGATGTTGGCGCATTTGCGTAGCCCCGAAGGTGGGGCACTGCCCGAAAGTCAAGTGCGGATTTTAGTAGATGAAGCGGCGACAAAGGAAAATATTACAACCACGATGCGCGAATTATACGGGCAGGCAGATGAAAACGATTTGGTATTGTTGTACTTCTCGGGTCACGGCGTGCGTGGCGCATTTTTACCGATTGATTTTGATGGTTTTAATAATAAATTGGAACACGACGAAATCAACGAAATTCTCGATGCCAGCGACGCGCAGTATAAATTATGTATCGCCGATGCTTGTCATAGCGGTGGTTTACACCAAATCAAATCGGGTTCGGTGACGAATACTTTGACGGCTTATTATGAATCATTGGCGCAGGCATTGCCTGGTACGGCATTGATTATGTCTTCGAAGGCGGAGGAAACTTCCTTGGAGTCCAATAACTTACGTCAAGGTGTATTTAGCCACTTTTTGCTACGCGGCATGAAAGGTGAAGCAGATACTAATTTTGACCAAATTATTGACGTGCAAGAGTTGTACGATTTTGTGGGTGATAATGTCAAAGAATATACGCAATATCGGCAGTCGCCCGTGATTTTGGGTGATTATGATGCGCGGATGCCCGTGGCGGCAGTGCGGCGGTAATGGAGAACGGACATTCCTGTCTGTCAATTCTCCTATTAAAAAAAAACTATCAATTGCTAAGAAAGCACTTGATAATCAGCACCATCAAGTATCTTTCCGGTACTTGGTGGTTTTTTAATTTTAACCCTATTACAACGACCGCTTCAACTTACTTATATTGTTGTCAAATTTGTAAAAAATGAAAAATCACCTCTGCACATTACTTTTACTACTTCTATTTCTACCCATAAGCTTATTTGCCCAAACGCAAATCATGTCCTACAACCTGCGTTACAATAACCCAAACGACGGAGAAAATTGGTGGGAATATCGAAAAGGAGAGGTCGTAAAAATGATTCATCATTACGATCCTGCGATAATGGGCATTCAGGAAGGATTGGTGGCGCAAGTCAATTTTTTGGATACTTCGCTGATCGATTATGATTACATCGGAGTGGGGCGCGATGATGGAAAAACCAAGGGTGAGTACACCGCCATTTTTTATAAAAAAGAGGATTTCCGTGTATTGGAAACGCAGACCTATTGGTTATCTGATACGCCTGATGAAGTTTCGGTGGGTTGGGATGCGGCGATGGAACGGATTGTTACTTATAGCGCATTTGAAAATAAACAGACGAAAGATACGCTGCACGTTTTGAATGCCCATTTTGATCATATGGGCAAATTAGCGCGGGCAGAATCGGCAGCTTTGATGTTGAAAATTATTAAAGAAAGAGCAATAGAAGCAGAGCAAATCATCGTGATGGGCGATTTGAATTGTGAACCCAACGAAGAACCGATTACCGTCTTAAAAACCATGCTGCAAGATAGCTACGAAATTAGTCAGCGACCACCTTATGGTCCAGTCGGTACGTTCAATGGTTTTAATCCTGAAACCATCATGGATCGGAGAATTGATTACATTTTTACTAAAAATATTGTCGTCGATCAATATCGGAATATTGATGATCGACGGACTAATAATTTATTTCCCTCTGATCATTTGCCCGTTATGATTAGACTGTAGTACGATACGTTATTACACACGTTATACACATACATCCATCTAGCAGATATGGAATAATGAATTCATCTGCGTATATTTGAAAACTATTAAATCAAATTTTGATTATGGCAACAACAAATTCAAACAGAGAGGCAACGTATTTAGCTCGAATTACCAGCCATCCCAATGTGATGCACGGTAAACCTGCTATTCGTAATATGCGTTTTACGGTTAGTCAAATGTTAGAACTTATTGCGGGGGGGATGACTTTTGACGAAATACTGGAAGATTATCCTTATATCGAGCAAGAAGATATTCAGGCTTGCTTGATCTATGCTGCTCGAATTGCTAATACTAAACAGATATTGGCTATATAATGAAGTTTATTGTTGATACCCAGCTACCTTGGAAATTAGCCCGTTTTCTACGTGATAAAGGGCACGATTGCACCCATACTGTTGACTACGATAAAGGTCATCTATTACAGGATACTGAAATTATTTTGATTGCGAAAGAAGAAGTGCGAACGGTGATTACTAAAGATTCTGATTTTTCTGACTATTTTTATTTAAAAGGAGCGCCACCTAAAGTTTTGATGCTTCAATTTGGCAATATCTCCAATAACGAATTGTTGGAATATTTTGATAAATACCTTTCCGTTTTAATTGCAGCCTTCGAGGATGGAAGTGATTACGTGCAGTTTAGCCGAAGTGGAATTAGTACATCGTCTTGAGAAGGTAAGTTTGTAGACAAAAATAAATACAGTTAATTTAGGATATTAAAACTAGTACAAGTCATTGAAATTCAATCACTTATCAGGTCTGTCTTCTGTCAGATTTATCGGTCTCTTTTCTGTCCTCTCACTTATTCTAAAATAAACTACGCTAATAAATCAAATAATTACAACTGTTTTCGTTCCGAATTGTGGTTTTGTATTAATTTTTAACTTCCCGCCAATCGCTGCCACTCGCGACTGAATACTCCGAAAACCCAATCCCTGCTTCACTTTTTCTATTTCAAACCCTTTTCCATCATCGCGTACGCAAAGTTGAACTTGCTGGTTTTTATATAGAAGTTCCACTGAAATATGCGAAGCTGCTGCGTGTTTAATAGCATTTTGTAGCAACTCTTGCGCGATGCGATAGAGCATAATATTTTGCTGCTCGCTGAGTGGAGTAGTGGGCGTGCCTTCGGTGGTTAATTGAATTTGTATCGTACTCGTAGCATTATGATTTTCGACTAATTCCGCCAAAGCGGTCGTCAAACCTAAGCGCAACTCATCTGGCATCATGTTATGCGAAATGCGGCGGACTTCGTCACTCGCTTTTTGCAATAGCGATTTCGTTTTGGTGTAAATATCGGATGTATCTAGTTGCGGCATTTGCTGTTGAATAGCGCGAAAATGTAAACGAATACTCGCTAGTAAACTGCCTAAACTATCATGCAAATCTTTCGCAATCCGCTGTCGTTCGCTTTCTTGCGCTTGCAAAGTAGCGGCGTAGGCGAGGAGTTGTTGATTTTGTTCTAGGGCGTAAATGCGCGACTGCTGAAGTGAATTTTTTTGCTGATTGATGAGTTGATTTTTATATAAACGTTGTCGATACCAAAGGGTAGCAATCGCGGCGAGTAAAGCGAATAAAATGGCGGCAATGGTCCACGCGATGCGGCTACGTTTTTCTTGCTGCGCGGCGCTTGCTTTGAGTGCGTTTTCTTGTTGCAAATTAACAACTTGTCGTTCTTTTGCTTTGACTTGATACTGAATTTCCAGTTCGCGTACCGCTTTTGATTTTTCAATATTCAATAAACTATCTCGCGCCATTTGCAAACGTTGCTGTGCTTGATACGCCAGTTGATAATCGCCGCGCTGTGCTTGTAAATTAGCGAGTAATTCGTAAGCCGTCACTCGAATTTCTAACGTACCTAGGTTGTCGCTAATCACTAGAGCCTCTTTTATATTATCAATACCTGCCTGTGTCTGACCAATTTTGCTTTGCACTTCCGCCAAATCACAGAGCGAGATCGCAATATCTTTGGGTTGTTTCATCTCGCGCCGAATCTGCAATGCCCGTTCACCATAATTCAGCGCTGTTGACCACAATTCGTGTTTGCTGTAAATGTTAGTGAGCAACGACATCGCGTAAGCCATACCCCACGGGCGTTCCATTTCTTCGTTCAAACGTAAACTCTCCCGAGCGTAATATTCGGCACTGTCCAACTGACCAAGTGCAACGAAATTATCTCCTAGATTGCCATAAATTATTGATAGATGATCTTCATCTGCTAGCCGTTTTGCGATGTTTTTTGCTTTAGAAAAGGTAGCGTGTGCTTTTTGAAAATCCTTCTGATTATTATGTAAATTTCCGATGCTATTCAACGTATTTGCAACTAGCCGTTCTTCTCCTAATTGATAGCGAATATCCAATTCCTGTTGATGGTATTTCATACTTGTAGCATAATCTCCAAGAGCGCTATAAATAACGCCTAAATTAAATAACGGTCCCGTAACCCGTACCGAATCATTGCGTTGTTGATGGAAATCCAGTATGATTTTAAACGTATCAATCGCAGCGGCATAGTCATTGCGCATACGGTGGATCAGCCCTTGATAATGCCGGAAACTATTGATAGTAACTGGATTTTTTAATTTATCTGTCAACCCGCGCCCTTGTGTAGTATAATACTGTGCGGTGTCCAGATCGTAACGTAGATTGTGCCATACCATACGCCCCATCCAGTAAGCGCGCGCGGAATCGCCTTCTGCTTGCCGCAATTCCAAACGTAGGCTATCGATTAGCGCAGGTTGTGCAGTCAGCAAGGGCTGATTGACTGCAAATAAGAGGAATAGTAATAAATACTTCATAGGGTGAGTGGCTGATAATGGTTGCAATTAACGGGGGCGCAATCCGTGGTAGTTAAGGTATTCATTTTCAGTAAGTTACCAAAATTAAAGAGCAACTGTATTTTGAAATCATACAATTGCTCTTCGAAAATAGGTCATCCTTGTAAAGCTATATTTTGGGGTTTGCTTGTGCTTGACGTTCCCCGTCTTTCCGACGGGGAACGTTTTTACTATTCTTTAATACCATCAATGTCGGAAAGACATAGCGGTAAGGTGAAATGACACAATGACTTGTAATTGATCGTGAAATGGTGTAATTGCATAATTGTGCACATTGAAAGTGCGGCACAATCGCACAATTTGACAATTACACCATTAAACTTATTCTACGTGTTTAAATGTCAATTCAACCATACACTATTTCAACAACACCATCTTTTTCGTTTCAATGATTTGATTATCCACGTACAGCGTATAAAAATACTGCGCTTCGCTTAATTGATTGGCGTACAATTCTGTCTGCTGCCAACCACGTTCCGTTACGGAAATCGTTTTTACTAATTTACCGTCTAAGGTGGTAATTTGTAATTGTGCGTGTTGTACGGCAGCAGGAATAAAGTAACGAATCGTAGTTATTCCATTCGTCGGATTAGGCTGATTTTGTTCTAAAATCGCACCCTGCAAAGGTTGAACTGGTGAAGTGTCGTCTTGATTTAACAAAGCTTCGATCCGCGCTAGGCGTTGTTCCAATTGTACATTTGCTTGTCGCAAATCAGCCATTTCATTCACCAATTTTTCATTTTCAAGTGTTAAATTTTCAATTGAATTCTGTTGTTCTTTGATGCCTTGCGTCAATAGTGGAATAAAACCCTGATAATTAATCGCTTTATACTCTTCGTGCCAGCGTTCTTCGCTTTCAGGATTACGTACGGCTTCTTCAAACTGGACTTTCGTGTCTTTTACCAAGTTAGGTAAGACCTTTTCTACCTCTTGCGCAATG
>JBGCES010000990.1:0-6740 GCA_045106545.1 Saprospiraceae bacterium | reverse complement strand
TATTAATTTTACTTAAATCTAAATTTACCCTCCTTTTTTTCCTAAATACTCACTCACCTAAGTAGGTTGTTTTTCGATTAACCTTTTTCGAGATTTGTCAAAGAACAACTAAATTTTCCTTTCTTACATCCATTTTTTTGTTTGAAAATCCCCTCGAACAAACACTGACGCATCTATGATTTCTTTTATCTTGTCTTGCCTATTGGTAGTCTCCAATAGCCTTATTCCTACATCCATCAATCCACCGCAACAGCCCACTTCAGTACAGATTGCTTATGGATCTAAAGTGCTGATTATCAACGGCGAACCACTTTATCCCGATGATTTGTTTTCTAAATATGTAGAAGCAATCGGCACTTACGATCGCATTGTTGGGGAAGATCAATTTGTAATTTTTTACTACGATGAATTAGGCATTACGATTTTGGTCGATAAATCAGTTGGAAAAGTAGAGGAGATTAATTTCCAATATTTGCCTCAGCGTGGGATTAATACGACTGTTGAATCCTTTGCTGGTGAAATTGTCATTAACGATCGTAGCCTAGTTTCTTTTCAGTCTTCCACCGAGGTAAAAGACTATTTTGAGCAGGTAGAATTTACAGAAGTAATGGATGTATTGGTCATGACCCAACGGAATAATTTCAATATTGGAGTTGTTTTTACACAGGATAATGAATTGGAGTTGTGTAGTATTCAGTTTTTTTAAACTGAAAATTAAAGCCAATTTTTAAGTTGATTTCTCCACTACAATTCCTAAAACCTTCCAGTGAATAATATTTCCGTGGAGGTCTAATGGCTCATGGATTTGCAGTGTTTCATTAACTTTAATGATTCTAAATCCAATTTCTTCTAAGGTTGAAAATAGTCGCTGCGGTGGATAAAAATATTCCCAATGCGCAGTCTGTTGAAAATTAAGTGGACTACAAATAATTGCGCGACCACCGACGGTCAAACAACGAAAAATCTCTCGTAGTGCAACAGTAGGTTCTTGAAAACGGTCTAGCGCAAAACTACTACAGATAGCTGATAATGAATGATTTATAAAAGGAAGCTGCTCCGCTTTAGTAAGTAGAAATTGTAAGTTTTCTATAATGAAACCATTTATTTGAATCGATTCAAAACCGCGTATTTCATCATTGATAGCTATTTTTTTTCCTTTGACAAAATAGTCATTTGCTACTTTTAATAATTGATAACTATAATCTACACCATAGCAATTCGCTTCAGGAAATCGCTGTGCAATGGTACTAATTAATTGACCCACTCCGCAACCAATATCTGCAACTTTCTCTACTCTGTCCGCAGGTAAATTTTCGAGAATAAAATGAATGACTGCTTTAAAAGGATGGGGCTCCGTTGCTAAATGCAGCCGCATTTGTCGCGTTACCATATTAGCGTATTGCTCATAAGGATCACGGCTAAACTCAGCATCGCTTTTATCATAGTAAAATGGAATATCACGGCGGTATTTAATTGGAGTCGATAGCATTGGATATTGATTTTAATAAAAACTATTTAATCTTAATAATTGTTGTACCTACATCAATTATTTAATTAATAGGTTTGATTCTAATTTTTTCAACATGAAAAATATTATAAAAATAGCAAAATCATCACCTGCACAAGTTGGTGACGGTTTTTTCATTCGCCGTCCGATGCCAAGTGGTGGGATTCAATTAGGTGAAATGTCTCCTTTCTTATTGCTCGACCATGCTGGACCAACTCATTTTCCGCCCAGCGATCAGCAAAAAGGCGTAGATGTACATCCACATCGCGGTTTTGAAACAGTAACGATAAATTACCAAGGAGAAATTGAGCACCGTGATTCGGGAGGTAATGCGGGCAAGATTGCAGCGGGTGATGTACAGTGGATGACGGCAGCGAGTGGCGTAGTACATGAAGAAAAGCACGGTAGTGATTTTACTAAAAAAGGCGGCACATTGGAAATGATCCAACTTTGGGTAAACCTGCCCGGTCGTTTCAAAATGAGCAAACCAAAATATCAGGAAATCAAAAGTGCAGAGATTCCTATCGTTCGTTTAGCAGATAATGCAGGTTACATACGAGTCATTGCAGGTGAACTTGATGGTAAAAAAGGCGCAGCGACTACTTTTACACCACTCAATTTATTGGATGCGCGACTAAATAACGATGCTCAGGTGACTATTCCCGTAACGAATGGCCACAATGCAGCTATTTATGTGTTGGAAGGAAAATTACAATTTGCCAGTGGAGATACCGCAGAGGAAGGTGAAATTGCTGTTTTTGATCCACTAGCAGCAGATATTAGTTTTAGTGTAAAACAGCAGGGTAAGTTTTTGATATTGACTGGCGAACCACTAAATGAACCTATTGCCAGTTATGGGCCATTTGTTATGAATACTGCTAAAGAAATTGAAGAGGCGCTGCAAGATTTTCAAACTGGAAAAATGGGTGTGCTTTCTTAACACATAATAATTTAACACATTAACGAGCAACATCGTTATTCAGAATAAGATAAAATAAAAAAACGTCTAAGTATTTGATTATCAAATATTTAGACGTTTTTTATTGCTTCCTGAAATGCTTTGGAACAGGCAGTTCCTCGTTACCACGGCAAACCTTGCAAATCAATAATCAGCGGTAATTCACGCATATCTCGCGAAACGAGCATTGTATTACCTTCCCATTCAAACTTACAATCGGATTGGCTACAGATGAGTTTTGAATTCACCATATACCAGCCTAATTTGCGGTAATAAGGGACGCGTTTATCTGTACAAAGCACTAAGCCAAAGTCAGCTAGGAGTGTATCAAACATAAATTTGACAGCTTCTTCTACCACCTCTTTCGAGAACCCATTTCCACGATGTTCTGGAAGCGTAACTACATGACCCAAACCTCCAATTTCTACTCGATTTTTATCAAAAAGAGCATTCCGTTCAATAATGTTGCAAAAACTAAGAATTTCTCCATCACGTTCCATCACTACGGCCCAACTAGGTAGCGCAAGTTCCTTAGCAGGACGAGGCAAATCTTGATAGGCTTCTGTTGCCAGTTGCTCCAATTCTGCTTTGCGTTCTTTGGTCATTCGTCGGTAGGAGTGAACCTCGATCATAGTATTCGTTATTGGCATGGCTCGGCTTTTTGTATGTTCATTAGATAGCGCAAAGATACGGGATTATGACGGTTTCGCAAATTATACTCAGATTTGGGGCTTAGATGTTGAATCGTACTTACGACATATATTGAATTAATTTTTTGTTTTTTTATCAAAAAATAACAGCTCTGATTAAAAAATAACTTCTTTTTTCAGCTACATTTGCCATCGATTTTAAGGTATATTCTCCCAATTGGTTGAGAAGTAAACGTTCCATAATACAGTGACCAATCGCTATTTTGATTTAATCGATCAGACCTTTTATTTTCCTCAGGAAGGCTTTGATATTGAAAAAGGAAGTCTCCAATTTAATGGTATTCCAATTTCGTATTTGATAAAAAAATACGGTACACCTTTTAAACTTACTTACCTACCTAAGGTTGGAATGCAAATAAAAAAAGCGCGTAATCTCTTCAACCGAGCGCGTAAAGCCCTAAATTATCAAGGTAAATATCACTATTGCTATTGCACGAAAAGTTGCCATTTTCGATTTGTGCTGGAAGAGGTGTTGCGCCACGAAGTACAGTTAGAAACTTCGTCTTCTTTTGACATCGATCTTATTCGGCGTTTATATAAATTGGGAAAAATTAAAAAGGATCACACCATAATAAATAATGGCTTTAAGACGCAGCGCTATATCGAGCAGATTAGTAACTTAATCAATGAAGGTTTTCATAATACCATCCCAATTTTAGACAACACGAAAGAGTTAGCTCATTACGAAAACTTGATTCACGGGCAAGCAAAAATTGGTATTCGAGTGGCGACCGAGGAAGAACCTAATTTTGAATTTTATACATCTCGGTTAGGAATTGCTAAAACGAAAGTGCTTGATTTTTATCAAGAAAAACTGGCTCACAATCCTAAGTTTGCAGTAAAAATGCTTCACTTTTTTGTGGATACAGGAATTAAAGATAGTTTGTATTACTGGGGGGAATTACAGAAGGCAATCAAGCTCTATTGCGAATTACGCAAACAATGTGATACGCTGGATAGTATTAATATCGGTGGTGGTTTGCCGATTCGTAACTCGCTCGGTTTTGAATATGACTATCGTTACATGATACGCGAAATCGTGGCGAAAATTCAAAGTGCCTGCGCAGAAGAAGGTATTCCAGAACCAGATATTTATACTGAATTTGGAAAATATACAGTAGGGGAGAGCGGGGCAGTTATTTTTGGTGTATTAGAACAAAAGCGACAGAATGACCGCGAAATTTGGTATATGATCGATAACTCACTCATGAACACCATTCCAGATACGTGGGGTATCGGCGAGCGTTTTATCTTACTGCCCATCAATAAATGGAACAATGAATATACGCGCGTAAATATCGGCGGATTAAGTTGCGATAATTCGGATTATTATAATTCGGAAGTGAATAAAAGTCAGGTTTATTTACCCATTATTCCAGCAGATGATAAAGAACCGCTATACCTCGGATTTTTCCATACGGGCGCGTATCAAGACGCGCTAAGTGGCTATGGTGGCATTCAACACTGTCTAATTCCTTCTCCGCAGCATATTTTGGTGTATCGAAATGAGGAAGGAAATTTGGTGGATGTAGTGTATAAGGATGAGCAAAGTGCAGATGAGATGTTGGGGATATTGGGGTATTAACCCATCTCTACCAAAGTCACCCCATCACCTCCCGCTTGCGCCTCAGGATGATATATCTTATCCACTGCATCATACTCCCTCAGTTTCTTCTTCACTACTTTCCGAAGTACGCCATTTCCTTTTCCATGTACAATCCGCAAGTTCGTAGCGGAAGCCATTAGTGCCTGATCGACAAAATCTTCGACAACTTGAATCGCTTCTTCCATGCGCATGCCGCGAATGTCTATTTTTGATTCAAAATTAGCGGAAGCGGCGACGGTGTTGAGCGAAATAGACTTGGTGGATTTAATTTCTAAAGGCGCGTTAGCGTGTTCTAAATCACGTAAGTTAACCGTCATGCGCATTTGCCCGACGGCAACAATGGCTTTTTTACGATCGATACTTTCTATAGTTCCCGTCGATCCACCGCGTTTAAAACGCACGTGATCGCCCGCTTTGATTGGTCCTTTTTTAGAACTAGCTGCGGCTTGTAGGGCTTCGGGTTTATAATAAATATCTTCTTTTAAGTCCTCAACTTGATCGACTAATTCCTGTCTTTCCTCGCGAACTTTAGCGGCTACTTCTTTTGCTTTTTCGAGGTTTTTATTCTCCCGTAATTCGCGAATTACGCGTTCCAATTCTTTATTATCTTTGGCAGTAGCTTGTAGATTCTGCTCTTTGATTTCGAGTTTTAATTTTTTACGTTTAAACTCTAATTCCCGATGCAGTCCTTCGTAGTTTTTAATTAGCTTTTCTAATTTTTTCTCGCGACTGGTCGCCGTAGAAAGTTTATCTTCTAACTCCTGTTTCTCGCGCTGCAAATCGACTAAAAGCTGATCTACTGCCTTTTCGTTTTTGCCAGTACGATGCTTGGCATAGTTCAGAATTTTCTTACCCAAACCACTTTTCTGCGCGATTTCAAACGCATAACTCGAACCTGGACGACCGACACGAAATTCGTAAGTCGGGGATAGCGTTTCGCTATTAAAAGTCATCGAGCCGTTGACGATTCCTTTATTTTTAAAAGCAAATATCTTTAAATTAGAATAGTGGGTCGTAATCACAGCCGACACTTTGCGGTCGTTTAATTCTTTTAAAATTGCTTCTGCAATTGCGCCCCCAATCTTGGGATCGGTTCCTGAACCAAATTCATCAATCAAGACTAAAGTCTGGTCATCGGCATTGTCCAAGAACGTCTTGGCATTGCGCAGACGCGAAGAATAGGTACTTAATTCATCCTCCAGTGACTGCTGATCACCAATGTCTGCAAAGATTTTTTTGAAAAGACCGAATTCCGATATTTCGTCCACTGGCACGAGCATACCCGCTTGTACCATGAGCTGCATCAACCCGACAGATTTCATCGTAATCGACTTACCACCTGCGTTTGGTCCACTCAAAATCAGCATCCGATTCGCGCCGAATAATTGCATATCAAACGGAACTGTCACTTTTCCAGCTGCCTTATTTTTCAAATAAAGTAGCGGATGATAACCCATTTGAATACCGAGATGTGGTCGGTCAAATAGCTTAGGCATTTCGCCGCGCATCTTGGTTGCCAGCATAGCTTTGGCTTGGATTACATCGAAGCGAATAATCAATTTTTGGTAAGCTCGAATCGTGGGAACGTAGGGATGTAATTCGCGACTCAAATCGCGCAGGATGCGATAGATTTCGCGGCGATAGGATTGTTGTAAATCAAAAATATCGTTGTTGATGTCAATGATTTCTTCGGGCTCGATAAAAGTGGTACGACCCGTTGCCGATTCATCGTGGATGATACCACGAATTTTGCGTTTGTGTTCCGAGGGAACGGAAAGCACTCGGCGACCGTTTCTAACACTTTCTAAATTATCCGTCAGCCAACCTTTATCGCGATATTTAGCGATGACGCGACGGAAGGCACTGTCCAATTCTTTTTGTTTAGAAATGGTCAGTTTGTGAATTTTGAGCAATTCGGGGGAAGCATTTGGGCGGATATTTCCTTCTTCGTCAATCACC
>JBGCES010000099.1:0-3524 GCA_045106545.1 Saprospiraceae bacterium | reverse complement strand
ATCCCACGTCTGTAAAAAATAAGCAGGATACGAATACTCAATGCTATCATCAGGATGCAGCTGATACTGTAATTCAACAAATACATCGTCCGTTAGGTCGCTCGTTCGTCGGGCGATTGGCTCCCATTGTCGATAATCGTGAAAAAGGTAGTATTCTGTTCCCTCAGCAACCACTTGTGGCATAAAGGTAGGAAGGATTTCTTTTAGCCAAAACAAGTCAGGTAATGACTCTTCAATTGATTGTTCTGTATAATCACGCAAAAAAAACGTTAGCGTATCACGCAAAACAGTAGCCGACTGATAGAATGCTTCTACATCTTGCGCTGTTTCTATTTCCTTTAAGTCGTTACGATAAACGCGAATCTGTTGAATGATTTCGGACGGAAAAATTTGAGTTAAAGAATCTTCAAAAGGAAGCTCTTCAATGATAACTTCTTCTTTTCCAATGATTTGCGCAAGCTTTTTTTCGTCATTTTGGCAGCTATATACTAATATTATTAGTCCTAATAAGCACAAATAAATTTTCATATAATTATTAATTTTTGCTTAAAACAAAGATAGGAGGTATTTTGAAAATACCTCCTATCTAAACCAATAAGTATATTTTATAATATTTTACTCAAACGGATTTTGATACGCTGGGTTATTCACGAACTTCTCATCCGTTAGCGTTTTCAAAAATGCGATGATGCTTTGTTTCTGTTCGTCGTCTAATCCCAGTTGAGTTAGTAAAGGATCTTTATTATCGGCGGGATGACCACCTGAATTGTAATGCTCAACTACTTCTTCCAACGTTTGAAAACGTCCATCGTGCATATAGGGCGCAGTCAAAGCAATATTGCGCAAGGTAGGCGCACGAAATTTACCATTATCGGAAAGTCTGCCCGTGAACGCGCCGAGTCCTTTATCCGTAAAGTCTTCAAACGTTTCAGCAGCATCTAAGCCGTTATTAAAAAAGTCATTGGTAGTAAATAGTGGCTGGTTATGACAATGACCACATTCTGCATCAGGTAAGCCGTTAACGCCTTCATCAAAAAACATCAAAAAACCATCAATTTCATCATCGTCAAGGGCAATTTCGTTTCGTTTCCACTTATCAAATTTAGAATCTTGCGAAATCAAAGTACGCTCAAATTGCGCCAACGCTTTTACCGCTAAATCTTTAGTAATTTCTTTTTTACTATCAATATCAAATGCCTTGCGGAACATTTCGGGATACAGATCATGACGGCGAAACTTCACTTCCACATTCCCCCATTCTTCATGCATTTCAATCGGATCTTCTACGGGCATTAATGCCTGATCTTCCAGCGATTGTATCCGCCCATCCCAAAACAAACCGTCCGTGATGTATGCTACATTAATCAATGCCATCGAAGAACGCGGCGTCTGTTCGCCCAGGACGCCCGTACTAAACGCCACATTGTCGGTAAAACCGCCTGCTGGCAGATGACAAGAACTACATGAAATCGTGCTGTCCACTGATAACATCGGGTCATAGAAAAGATGACGACCTAATTCTACGCCTTCTATGGTCGTAGGATTATCCATCGGAATAAAGTCTTCGATATTAGGAAAATAATCAGGTACAGCAATGGAAAGCGGCTGTGGATTATGCTCGATACTGGTCAAATCATCTGGATCAACTGGATTCGGGTTGTCCGTACCACTATCGGGCATTGGATCTTTTTTACAAGCAAAAGTCAGTAAGATAATCGGTATAAAAATCAGTAGGAATTTACGCATAGCTTTTTTAACGAGTAACGATTAAGGAGTAACGGATAACGTAGGAATATTCGCTATTTGTACCAATCCTCTAGAATTCTTTCTGTACGAAAATAGCGATTATTTAGCATTTAGTGCCTACTTAAAACAACAATGTAGCAAATCAGTTTTGTAGTGTAACTTACTAATATTTGGATTTATTTCGACTAAGTAAGAGGTCAGAAGTCAGACTGTGCAATATGTTGAATATCAATTACTTGCGATTAATTCTACGTTTTTGGTAAACTATATTTATTTCTGTCCTTTTACTTATCAACAAAAAACTACCCATTTGCTAACTACTCTAACGTCAAAGCTACTTCAAAATTTTCTGAAATACGTTCGGCAAGTTTCAAATTTTCGTCAGTTGGTTGTCCAACTACATCGATTGGTTGCGTATTTCCACCTAGCAATTCATAAACATCAATCGTAAAATTCAGTGGCGCGGTGTTATCTACGACCACATCAACACCTTGCATTATCGCTACTTTTTGATAAAAATTATCGGTGCCAATTTCATAATTAAATTCTCCATCTGCTACGCCGTCATTATTGGTATCGTAAGTTCCATTGATTACTGCAAAAATGTAACTCTCCCACTCGCTTTGATAAAGATCGTCACGGCGCAAAGGATGATCAGGAGCATACTCGATCGGACGGGTACGATTCAAATCAGAAGGCACTCCAATTCCTAAACGTAATCCCTCGTAAGCATCAATTGGTACATTATCGATCCGACTATCGATTCCCGCAAGTGCGGCTGGAGACGTTGCGATTTTTGAGAAATCTAATAACGCAATTTCTTTAATTTCCGCACCCAGACCATTGGGCGAAAGTTCTTGCAATAAGGTTAAATCTGAGATATAAAAATCGAAGTTTGTAAACCGAACCTGGACAGCGCTATCGTATGGAAACCATTGCCCCATTACTAGAGGCTCTTCCCCAAAAGTCGCGCGGTAGTTGAGTTCTACCGTAGTAGTTTCTTCAAAAATTGGAGCTGTATTCCTACAACTTGTTGTTAGCAACAATAAGGAAAAGACAAAAAGAGAAGTTGGTAAGTAAGCGCTCATAAGTATGTTTGGTTTGTGCTAATAAAAATAATTAAAGTTGATTAGAATGTAGTCAGAAATGAGTGGGGCTCTTGCGTATAATTTCTAACTATTTATCTAACCATTTTCTCATTCCTGTTTAATGTCAAAAATCGAAAAAGAGTTGGGCAAATTTTTACTAATTTCTTCCGCTATGGCTTCGGGAGTATCGCTTGCTAAATCTACATTATCGAACCAGACGGCATAGTCCACTTGTAAGATTACATTCACATCAAAACTTTCGCGTAGTGTGACTAAGGTGTCTAATTCTATCGTTTGTAATAATGGCTCACCGCTGATTGCAATCGTATTGTTTAAAACACCAGCTACTGTGTCTTGAGCGTAAGTAATTTGATTGAAAACATAGCCGAGTCCAGCGCCTAAATAAAGACTATCTGTCTGCAAAGGATGGCTATCGGCAAGGGAGGTAGGAACTGCCTGATTATCGGGCTCAATGATGCCTATATTGAAACGCAGTCCTACAAAGTTACCACTTTCTCGGTAATTTGCAATAGTCTGCGCCTGAATATTGTCCACATTGACTACTGCATAGTTGTCTGGACGGGTTTTGAAAGTCGTATCACCGGGTGAATTGGGTATAGCTAACTGTATCGTATCTAATACAGTTGCCACCGTTTCGTCAGAGCGAATAAATTCTAAATCAGATAGTAA
>JBGCES010000989.1:0-3163 GCA_045106545.1 Saprospiraceae bacterium | reverse complement strand
TTCGTCGGAAGATTATAATTTGACGGTTTCGATGCGGTTGAGTATCGTTGAATCGATGATTGAGTGGATTTTCTTAGTTCCGATGATTCTAATTGGCTTTTCCCCTTTTCAAGCCATTGTCGGATTGATTTTCGTGGCGCAATTTCAAACGTGGATTCACACCGAACGAATCGGTAAACTCGGTTGGTTGGATTTGGTTTTCAATACGCCTTCGGTACACCGCGTGCATCACGGTTCCAACGATAAGTATTTGGATAAAAACTATGGCGGTGTGCTAATGATTTGGGATCATTTGTTTGGAACGTATCAGCGTGAAGAGGAAAAAGTCGTTTACGGTTTAACTAAAAATATACATTCCAATAATCCGCTAACGATTAATTTTGTAGAATACCGCAATATTTGGCGGGATGTGAATCGTTGTCGGACATGGAAGGATCGATTTAAGATAATTTTTGGAGGATTGGCGTGGCGACCAGATTATTTTGAAAAGGCTACCGAAAAAAAATAATGGTCATTGGGTAAAAATCAATGCTGATAGTCCAATAGATAAGAAAGCATTTTTATCAAGGAATAATGGGAAATAAATATTTTACGTATATTGTTCTACCAAACACATTTTAATCAATTTCTAAGGATAAACTAAACACTACTTTAATTAATTCCCCTCTATTTTTTCAAATGATCAAATATCATTTTTTACTATTAATGCAACAGCTATTGCCGTTCGCTTTTTTATAATAAAAAATTAGAAATGGAGAAATTATCCTTAACATCAACTATTCTTTTATCCTTCTTCTTCTTTTTACCTAAAATAGGACTCACACAATGTAATCCCATTCCGGGACTCACTACTTTAGGACAGTTTGGTTCTAGTTGTTATTATCAATCTGATGATAGTTTTACTTGGCAAAACTCATTATCCTTTGCACAGAACTTTGGTGGAAACTTGGTATCAATAACTGCCGATGCCGAAAACGATTTTCTCCTTACTAACTACATATCTCCTGACCCATGGATTGGATTAAATGACATCGACCAGGAAGGAGATTGGCAATGGGCAAGTGGGGAGCAAGTAAGCTATACCAATTGGCAGAATGGTCAACCCAATGGTCAAACTAATCAAAATGCAGCAGCATTTTTAAATGACGGGACTTGGGGAGATTTTGCTGAAGACAATCTGAAGCCGTTTATTCTCGAAACAGCATTACCTCTACCAGTTGAATTAATAACTTTTACCGCAACAAACATTGGGAGCACTATCGTACTGGAATGGCAAACTACTTCTGAAACAGTAAATAGAAAATTTATCATTGAGCATAGCCAATCGACTGATAATTTTGTACAATTAGGCTCAGTAGAAGCAAGGGAAAAAAATGCGGAGCAAGAGGCATATTCTTTTATTTTTAGCAACCCTCAGGCAGGTATCAATTATTTCCGTTTAAAACAGATGGATGAAGATGGTCAATTTGATTATAGTCAGGTCATTAGTGTAGATGTTACCGAAAAATATGCACACATCGGGGCTTTTTACCCGAATCCAAGTCGTTCTGGTTGGGTAAGTATTGATTATTACGCTGAAAACTCAACACAGCTAAAAATAAATGTTTTTGATAGTGTGGGTAGATTAGTAGCTACACAAGATCAGTTGATTACTGATGGTGATAATCAATTAGTTTTGAATCTCTCACAGCTGGAGGCAGGTATTTATAGGATTGAATTAGAGTCTTTGAAAGGAATAAACCGAACTAGTCTAATTATTAAGTAAGTGTGTGGACAGAATCGTTAATAAGAAATAGTAACTAAAACCACGAAATACTACTATATTTTTCGAATATACATTACTGGTTTTTATGATTCTTTCACACCTTTGCGGGCTTCATCATCGCCAATAAATCCCCTACTCTATCTTTTAAATCGGCGCGATTAATAATGAAATCTAAAAAGCCGTGATCCAATAAAAATTCAGAGGTTTGGAAGCCTTCGGGTAAGTCTTTTTTGATGGTTTCTTTGATGACGCGTGGACCTGCGAAGCCGATTAATGCTTCGGGTTCTGCGAAGTTGATGTCGCCGAGCATGGCGAAAGAAGCCGTTACACCGCCCGTTGTGGGGTCGGTCATAAAAGAGAAGTATGGAATACCGTCTTTTGCCAATTGAGAGAGTTTAGCAGACGTTTTTGCCATTTGCATGAGAGAAAAAGCGGATTCCATCATGCGCGCACCACCCGATTTAGAGATAATCATCAGCGGAATGCGTTTTTCGCGGGAATAATCAATGGCTTTAGCGATTTTCTCACCGACTACTGAACCCATTGAGCCACCGATAAAACGGAAATCCATGGCAGCTACGACTAGTTTATTTTTATGCACTTTACCAACGGCAACGGATAGCGCATCTACAAGTTGCGTTTTCTTCTTTGCTGATTCAAGTCGCTCAGCATATGGTTTTAAATCCGTAAAATTGAGAAAGTCTTTAGAGGAGAGATTAGGAAATAATTCCTCGTATTTACCATTATCAAACAATAAATCGAAGTAATCATGTGAGCCAATCCTCACGTGATAATCACAAGCAGGACATTTGTAAAAATTTTGCCCTAGCTCCTTAACGGTACTCGTCTTCTTGCAGCGTTTGCAATTATACCAAAGACCTTCGGGCGTATCTTTCTTATTATTGGTAGCGGTCTGAATACCTTCTTTTAAACGTTTGAACCAACTCATCAGTAAGTGCTGTTTTTAATTAAGGTTGAACTTCTCGCTCGACTAAAAGGAGAAATTATTTAACTGTTGAACAGTTTAAATCCGACTAAATACAGACAAAAGGGGCTGACTTATAACGCGTTTTTTAATAAACAATTAAACCTTTTTTAAACAGTTAAACTTACCTGAAAGGCAAAGGTAATAATTATGCGTTAACTCCCGCATATTGATAAGATTTATCCGTGTCTACAAACACTTTAACATTATCCAGTGGAGTATCTGGGTACACACCATGCCCAAGATTAACGATATGACGACCACCGAAATCATTAATCATTTGGGTCACATTCTCGCGAATTACTTGCGGGTTAGCGTAAAGCATACAAGGGTCAAGGTTACCTTGAAATACTTTATTAGGCACCCATTTACGCGCCAATTCGGGATGTGTATTCCAATCTAAACCCACTACA
>JBGCES010000988.1:0-6831 GCA_045106545.1 Saprospiraceae bacterium | reverse complement strand
AGGCTTTGGCGCAATTGGTAGTTTACTATTAGGTAAAGTAATGAAATGGCTCTTCAATAGTCCCGAAATGCACATCTGGCACCACTCCTACGAACTCCCTGAAGACCGTCGAACTGGAGTTAATTTTGGGTTGACCCTCGCCATTTGGGATTATTTATTCAACACCGCTTATATCCCGCACAATGGGCAAAATATCCGTTTAGGTTTTCCAGGGATAGAATCTTTTCCCGATAAGTTTACCACGCAAATAACACACGGATTTGATAAGAACAAAAGCAAATAACGAAACTATTTAAGGCAAATAATTATAACAATGTCTAAGAACGAAACGAAAAACACCCGCAGAGGATTTCTCCGCAATAGTACACTAACCGCCATGGGCATTGCCCTTGGTGGAAAAATGGTATATGCCGCTAATTTTCCTGCTGAAATGATTCCAGTAGGGTTAGCCTCTGCCACGGAAACCTTTAGCTTACCAGGCAAAAATTCTGGTTTGATTATTTTAAATGATAAACCAATCAATGCTGAAGCGCCTCCCGAACTATTAGATGATGACTTAACGCCTAATGATTTGTTCTTTGTGCGGAATAATGGTATTCCACCTGCTGATGTTGATGTAAATAAATGGACACTAACTATCGAGGGTGAATCTGCACAACAAAAGAAAACTTATACTATAGCCGATCTCAAATCTAAGTTTAAAAACTATACCTATCAGCTCACATTAGAATGCGGTGGAAATGGACGTAAAGAGTTTAATCCGCCCGCCAAAGGTAACCAATGGTCACTAGGCGCAGTGGGTTGTGCTGCTTGGACGGGTGTTCGCTTAGCCGATGTGTTGAAGGATGTTGGTGTAAAGAGTAATGCAGTCTATATCGGCTATTATGGAAAAGATACCCACCTATCAGGCAATCCAGACAAGGTAGTCATCTCTAGAGGTGTACCGATCAATAAAGCGATGGAAGAAGAGAGCTTAATTGCTTGGTCAATGAATGGACAGGATCTTCCGATGCTAAATGGGCATCCTTTACGGTTAGTTTTTGGCGGATTTCCAGCTTCCTGTTCGGGCAAATGGCTATCCAAAATAGTCATCCGCAATAAAGTCCATGATGGACCTAAAATGACAGGACAATCTTACCGAGTACCTTGTAAGCCAGTAGCACCAGGCGCTAAAGTAGAAGATAAAGATATGTGTATCATTGAGTCGATGCCCGTTAAGTCACTAATTACTTATCCCAAAACAGGTGCTACGATTAAGTTGGGAAAGCAATTACCGATCAGAGGACAGGCTTGGACAAGTGCTACCAGTGTTACCGAAATGAAGTATTCGATTGATTTTGGTGTAACTTGGAAATCTTGTGAGTTGACCACTCCTGCCAACCGTTATGCGTGGCAGCGTTTTAAGGCGGATATTGATTTTCCTACTGATGGCTACTATGAAATTTGGGCGAAAGCTACCGACGCAAACGGCAACAGCCAACCCATGTTACTACCTGGCTGGAATCCACGTGGTTATTTAAATAATGCTTGTCATCGCATCGCCATAAAAGTTACTACCTAATGGAAAACAAACACACTAATAATTTTTCTTTACTCATCAATCTGATAACTGGAGTATTTGTGCTTTGCCTGCTTGCCTTCTCTGCATTATTGATTGACGACCGGATAGATGGCTGGTTTAAACCAACGCCGATTGCAAAAACTGGATACTCGGGGGCAGGGGGCAGCCAAAATAATTTGGATGAAGATCGAGTTGTCAATGGCATTCATGTGCAAACGGGACTGGCTTATGCAGAAGGTTTTGACATTGTGCGCGGTACTTGTACTGCCTGTCATTCCGCCAAGCTAGTGACTCAAAATCGAGCAACCAGAGCAGGTTGGGAACAGATGATCCGCTGGATGCAAGCCACTCAGGGACTGTGGGAACTCGGCAAAAACGAACCCATTATTTTAGATTATTTAGCCAAACATTACGCGCCAGAGGAAACTGGACGACGAGCTAATCTGGATCTGGCTGATGTGGAGTGGTTTATTTTGGAGTTGGAATAGTTACGCGCAAAAAATACTCCCACGTGATCGCGATCACAAACTTTAGTCTTGCTACCCTATAATTTTGCTTGACGGGAATGAAGATGTACTAATGTAGCTGCACCAAGAAGCGACTTTTGTCCAGTTGAATATTGCGTTAGCCACGCCGAAATACTTAGTGGTACAAGTAACAATATTAATTCTTGATTTTTTTAGTTCTCCTAACGATTGTCATTGTATCAAAAAATAGGATGACAATGTAGTCTTATTTTGATGTTATCAAAATAACTATATGCAACAAGGTCTAAAACAAAACTGGCAACAATTTGCCCTACTCGTACTCGTCAACGCTTTTGTAGGTGGGATGGTCGGCTTAGAAAGAAGCATCCTTCCGCTTGTTGCCGAAGACGTATTTGGTTTAGAAGTCAAAACCGCTATTTTGGCTTTTATTATCGTTTTTGGTATCTCCAAAGCGACCGCCAACTACCTTATGGGCAAGTTAGCAAGTCGTTGGGGACGCAAACGATTATTGGTTTTTGGTTGGCTGATGGGCTTGCCTGTTCCATTTCTACTAATGTATGCGCCCAATTGGAATTGGGTGCTGATCGCCAATGTTTTTTTAGGCATCAATCAAGGTTTTACTTGGTCGAGTACAGTCATTATGAAAATTGACTTGGTCGGCGAAAAAGACCGTGGATTAGCCATGGGCATCAATGAATTTTCGGGCTATCTTTCAGTTGGTTTGGTGGCTTTTCTGACGGGGTGGATTGCTTCCAATTATGGTATTTTTCCTTATCCATTTTACATCGGTATCTTTTTGGTACTGGCAGGTTTACTGACCAGTATTTTTTTTATAAAAAACACAGAATCCCATATCCAAAACGAAAGCAAAAGCAGCCAGAAACCAATACTTCAACAAATTTTTTGGCAAACAACTTGGAAACATCCCAATTTGGGGAGCGTCACCCAAGCAGGTTTGGTCAACAATTTAAATGATGGGATGGTTTGGGGTATTTTACCTTTGCTATTGGCGAGCCGACAATTGAGTTTGGAGCAAATTAGTTTGGTCGCTGCTGCCTATCCTGCCGTCTGGGGCATTGGGCAATTATTTACAGGAAAACTGTCTGACCATTATTCCAGAAAAGGACTCTTATTTTGGGGAATGCTGTTGCAAGCGGTGGCTTTAAGTGGCTTTATCTTTGGAACTAATTTCATGGCTAATTTCTTAGCAGCAGCATTATTGGGTGCAGGTACAGCGATGGTGTATCCGACTTTTTTGGTAGCCATTGCAGATGCTATTCATCCCGAACAACGAGCGGAAAGTATTGGGGTGTTTCGGCTTTGGCGGGATTTGGGTTATGCAATTGGGGCAATTTTAACGGGGTTACTGGCGGATTATTTTGGGATGGATTGGGCAATTGGAGTGATCGCTGGATTGACTTTAGTCTCGGCTGGGATTGTGATGGTGCGGATGGAGTAAGTTGAAAAAAAATAGGCAACCAAGTTCAAATTTTCTTTTATTCTAGAAATTCAATCACTTAAAAATGAAAAAGATACTTTTTTTTGGATTTATCGCTCTTACAGTTTTGGTATTAAGTTGCCAACAAGAACCCGCTAATAAAAACGAAAAGGTGGATACAGCTGAAATATCAGCTATTGAAAATTTGCAATTACTTCAACCAGCAGAAGGGGTAGCTCTCCTCAAAACCAACTGTTTCGCTTGTCATAATCCACAATCAAATTCCCATGAAGATATGCTTGCCCCACCACTTGCTGGCATCAAATATAAATATCAGCAACACTATCCAGAACGCACTAACTTTATTGCAAAAATGTCAGATTTCGTGCATACTCCGACTAAGGAAAATGCCATAATGAAGGGACCAGTCAGACGGTTTGGTTTAATGCCACCAGTGCCTTTACAATTGGAACAGATTAGACAAATCTCTGCTTTTATTTATGATAATAAATTAGAAATACCCGACTGGTTTTCCGATCATTTTGAAGAACAACACGGGAAAGAATGGAAATAATTTCTAACACAGAAACAAAAAAATGCTAAATTCTTTTAAAATCATCAGCCTTCTTGAAGGCATTTCATATATCCTCTTATTATTCGTGGGAGTACCAATGAAATATTTTGCAGACAATCCAATGATGGTCAAATCATTAGGAATGCCCCACGGTTTACTGTTTCTCGCATATATTGTGATGGCACTCTTGATTCGAGCAAAAATGAAGTGGGATGCGATTGATACTTTTATCGTATTGATAGCTTCACTGTTACCCTTTGGAACTTTTTATGTAAATAAAAAGTATGTGTGAAAATTCCTCCAAGTGATCGTGATCACAAACTATGCATCTGCTACTACTTAATTTTGCATTGTCTTTTTAACCAATCGAAATTAAATCATTTAAATCATGAAAGTAGAACAAATATATACGGGCTGTTTAGCACAAGGAGCATATTATATCGAAAGCAAGGGCGAAGCAGTGATTATTGATCCATTGCGCGAAACACAACCTTACGTAGAGAAGTTGGCCGCAGATGGAGTCAAACTAAAATACATTTTTGAGACCCACTTCCACGCTGATTTTGTGTCGGGGCATTTGGATTTAGCGAAAAAAACGGGTGCAACGATTGTATATGGACCAACGGCGAAAACAGACTATGATGTTTATGTTGCTAAGGACGAGGAGGAATTAAAGGTAGGTGATTTGACCTTTAAGGTCTTACATACACCTGGTCACACATTGGAAAGCACCACCTATTTGCTGCGAAATAAAGAAGGCGAAGATTATGCAATCTTTACTGGTGACACGCTATTCCTAGGCGATGTCGGTCGTCCTGATTTAGCAATCAAGCAAGGAGAACTTACCAAGGAAGACTTGGCACGAATGCTCTATTTTAGCTTACGCAACAAAATTATGCCTTTGGCAGATGATGTCATTGTATATCCTGCCCACGGCGCAGGTTCAGCTTGTGGCAAAAATTTAAGCAAAGAAACCTTTGGCTACTTAGGCGACCAGAAAAAGTTAAACTATGCCCTCCGTGCCGATATGACCAAAGAAGAATTTATCCGCGAGGTGACGGCAGGCTTAACTCCCCCACCCCAGTATTTTGCTAAGAATGCTATGTTAAATAAAGGTGGTTATGGAAGTTTTGATGAAATATTAGAAAAGGGTGCAATAGCACATACTCCTGCTCAATTTCTTGCATTAGCAGAACAGGAAGAAGCGTTGATTTTGGATGTGCGTACTCAACAGGAATTTGCCAAAGGACATGTACCTGGCTCTATTTTTATTGGTTTGAACGGAGGTTTTGCGCCCTGGGTCGGCGCATTGATTACGGATATTCAACAACCGATTCTACTAGTTACGCCAGAAGGACACGCAGAAGAAACCGTTACTCGCCTAGCACGGGTGGGTTACGATAATACGCTGGGTTATCTGGAAGGTGGATTAGCAGCTTGGGAAGCAGCTGGTCAGGAAGTCGCGCGGATTCAATCTATTAGCGCCGAAAAATTTGCAGATAAAGTAAGCCAAGGTAAAGTAGATACGGTGCTGGATGTGCGTAAACCTACCGAGTTCCTAGCCCAACACTTAGAAGAAGTGACTAACTTTCCGTTGGATTACATCAATAAAAACATGCAGAAACTCAATCGCAATGATAAATACTTTATTCATTGTGCAGGTGGTTATCGCTCTATGATTGCGGCTTCTATTTTAAAAGCACGGGGCTTTGATCAATTAGTGGATATTGCAGGTGGCTGGAAAGCAATTGAGGAAACGGATGTGCCCAAAACGGAATATGCTTGCCCTACTTCTATGTCGCAAGAAACAGTAGATGCAGCAGTAGCGGCAGTTATTTAACTTTAAAAACCTTCAACATTAGAGAGTGGATACCAAGTAGGTATTCACTCTCAATTTATTGAAGAACCATATAATATAAATATGATAACAACTATTACCGTCGATAATTTACACTGCTGCGGCTGTGCGAATAACATTGAAAATACTCTCAAAAAATTAACAGGAGTACAGACCGTGGAGGTAGATCAAGAAACCCGTGAGGTCGTTGTAGAACACGATTTGACTACCACCCGTGATAACTTTTTACCTGTACTTGCCCAGATGGGCTACCCCGAATTGGGGACTTCGACTATTTTACAAAAAGCTAAATCTTACGTGAGTTGTGCGATTGGCAAATTGAATTAGATCATGATCCAATTAGAGAACATTTTGCAGCAGCACCCACTGGTTTTAGTAAATTTTCATGCGGATTGGTGTCGCCCTTGTAGAGCGATGCAACCTATACTAGCAGAAGTAAAAACACAGGTCACTGATAAAATAGAACTCGTGGAAATCAACGTCGATGGATATGGTAGTATAGCTCGTCAATATGCAATTAAACAAGTTCCTACTTTAGTCTTGTTCAAAGACGGAGAAATTGTCTGGCAAAATAGGGGAATGATTGCAGGATATTATATCGAAGAAAAAATAAACGAACAACTAAAAACGACTTATTTATGATTGAATTTATTAGCCAGTCTTGGCACTGGGCAGTTTCAGGAGCAATGATCGTATTTGTGATGCTCCTCTTATTATGGTTTGGAGGTGAATTTGGAGTCAGCTCTAATCTACGTACACTATGTACCATTGGCGGTGCAGGCGAAAAACACGAGTTTTTTAATTTCAATTGAGGTATGGCAACTATAGCTACGAAATCCGCCGCATAGGTCAAACAAAAAGTTGAAAATCTATATTTAATGGAGGTACTTCTTGGTTCATGTTCAGTGGATA
>JBGCES010000987.1:0-3266 GCA_045106545.1 Saprospiraceae bacterium | reverse complement strand
CTAGGTAAATCATTGACATCGACCCGATGAGGAACAATAAGCGTTTCCGTTGCACCCGCCTGTAAAGTCAAGGTAGAAACAGATGCGCCCGCGTTAAAATTTTGGGTAATTTCACTTGCAGATAAGGCGCGGTTATAAGTGGCGACCATATCCATTTCTCCAAGCCATTCACGTTGTCCCGAAGGGCTATTATTTTCATTAAAAAGGGATACTTTATAGTTGCTACTCCAGTTACTAAAGTCACCTGTCGGGTTAGTATCTCCACTGATATTTACCGAATTTCCATTCAAATACATCCGTGCGCTTGACCCATCGTAAGTATAAACGACGTGCTGCCAAGCAGCGGTACTCACTTGGTTACCCGTAGTGTAAACCTCTGCATTGTCATCATCCGTAGTGCGCAGGCGGAATCCATAATTAGTGCCATCCTGCACTAATTGGAAGTTACGACTACTCAAATCTTCTGAAAAACTATAAATCCGCGATGGTCCTCCTTGAGTGGTATTGCTCGGTCTCACCCAAGCCTCCACGGTAATTTCATTTCTACCAGCGAAGGAACTAAATAAACTACTCTCATTGCCATTACTCGCCGCGCGGGTTTCCGTATCAACGGAGAGTTGACCATCGTTCCAAGTCGTATTAGCGGGTAATTCGATAGTTAAATCAATCGGCGTATCGTTCGCACTTCTATCGCGAATGACCGAACCGCTATTCTCTGAAAAGTCATATAGATTAACTAAGTTATCCGTTATACGCGTGTCGTTACCGCCTACATTTCCAAGTTTATCATCATCAATGGAAAGGTAAGCTGTGGCTGAACCATTATTCGTTACTTCGTAGGTGTAGTTAATCACATCACCCGTTTTTGCACTAGTTTGATCGACCGTTTTAGTGAAACTCACATCGTGTAAATCTACACTTACTGCATCTGTGTCGGTCATCGTCGAACCACCTGGTGGGCGACCACTTACGGTAGCTGAATTGAAAATCGGACCCGGTAAATTATTAGGTTGAACGACATAGGTTCTATTAATAATCACCGAATCACCTGCGTCAAGGCTATTCGGTGTGTTCAATGGACCAAAGCGGCTATCATTTAACGTAAGTTGATTAATACGAGTAGCACCGCCGTTAACGATCGCATAAGTATAATTTACCGTTTCGCCGACGGTAGCACAAGGTTTATCGACCCTGACATCTAGCCCAAACTGAGGGCAAACGACATTTACACCACCCGCACCTGATAGATAAAGTGACTGTCCATTGGTGGTTGGAGAACTTACTTCTACCGTTATCGTACCAACTGAACCAGGCACGTTATTTAAGGTAAAAGGCGTAATATTTAGCGAGTTGCCTTGATTGTAACTATTAATGGTAATCGTTTCCGAAACACTACCCGCCGTCGCAGTGATTTCTGCTATGCGCGTATCGTTAGTAATTTCTGAAAGTGGAACGATGATTTCAATATCGCGTACAAAGTTACTCGTGGGTATATCAAAGGAGAACGTATGCGAATTGCGCAATAGAAATTTGTGGGTAAACGCGCCCGCCGATGCGGTATTTTCGCATTCGCGGAAAACGTAAGCAATAAAAGTTTCGCCACGTGCCGCATTTGTACCATTGGGAGTAGATAAAGTAATAGAGCTCGTCCCATTAAAGTAAGCACGGAAGTAAAAATCATTCCCGGTATCAAAAGGGATTTTATCGACGGTATGATCGATACCCGCCGCATTGGTAAACGTAACTTGATCGGGATGTCCACTGCCACCATCAAAAGTGGATTCAATGACAATGCGTCTAATCGTGGATGGATCGGTAAAATTCAGGGTTTGATTAATATCGTTTTTAATACCTGTACCGACGATTTCGATACAGGTGCCATCATCACAATCGTAGTTCCACTCGTCAAATCCGCAGCAATTCCACGCATCTGCATCGTCGCAGTCAATGCGTCCGTCGCCGTCGTTGTCCTCTCCATCATCACAGATTTCAAAATCACAAGTAAAAGGCGATAAATATTCACCAGCGATAATTGTTGGCGTATTATTAGAAGGTGTTTGCCAATAGAGTTGGAAATGATCACTCCCACTGCGCTCTGCACCGAGGTATTCAATATAATATCTTTGACCTGCTTGTAAGCTAATGGCAGCCGAAGTTTGCGCTACAGCGCTATTGAATTCCGTCTCGCCCGTAGGTGTTGTATTAAAAGCAATACGAGTCGCATTTCCTTCGGTATGATCGGTACTCAGATAGACTTCTGACACCTGATCGGCAGTCGTAATAAAAGTATAATTACCAGATTCGACGGGATGTAAATAACCACGGACGCGAATCCCAAAATTATCTCCAGAGTTATTTGGAAAGTCAAAACTAGGCAGTGTCCCAACGCTTTGGGGACTATCTGGATAACGATTGTTGCTCGTTAAATTACTAATCGAACTGCCCTGTACGCCATTAAATCGCTCGTAATAAACTTCGCCGCGATCGTCACATGTCGGACAATCAATAGCGTATAATACCGCATCTACATCAAGGTCGTCTCCCGCATTAGAAACCTGTCGAAGTCGTAAAAAACGAGTGGGTCGCTGCGTTATCATGCGAGTGGCTACGGAAAAATTCTTTTCGGTAGTGGAAGGATTGACGGAATTAAAATCGAAATTGGTGGCATCAATGGATTCTTCTACACGCATATCTGCCGCAAAATCATCAGTATAATCAGAGTTACGTTTCCAAATAATTGTATATTCAGTACCAGTAACTAATGTAGTTCCTAAATCTAAAACCAAACGATCATTCGTACCGTAAATCTGCGCATATTCGCCGTCAGGTGCATATAAAGCAGCAGATGCATTATCTACGCCTACAGTAGTTACTACCGACTGCGCTTGACCCAAACCGTAACAATCAGGATCGTCACAATCATTCAAACCATCTCCATCATCATCGATATTTGCTGCGGTACATTCTTCACGAGGCGTACAATCTACTTTAGAAAGGGTAACGGCATCGATCGATATCCCTTGATTTGTTCCATTGGTAAAAACTAGGCTATTGATATTATCCGCAGCACGATAGATAAAACGGTAGTTGAATTTTTGCCAATTCATATTTGTCCAACTACTACTCTGCGGAGTAGGCCAAGCTGCCACTTCCTGAAAGCCAGAAATGGCATAAATAAATTCCATTTTTATAATCCCTGTCGATTGGCTCACTGCGCCGCCGTCGGGTAGTCCCGTAACTTGATCTTGTGAGGTATTCCAAGAAGC
>JBGCES010000986.1:0-9878 GCA_045106545.1 Saprospiraceae bacterium | reverse complement strand
TTTTCCGATTTTAAGGTTGCAATTACTGGAAAGTGGAATTACCGAAGAACAGTTGATTAAAATTGAAGAGCGCGTAAAAACCGATTTAGAAACGGCATTTACGAAAGCACAAACTGCTGAAGATCCTACCCCAGCGGACTTATTTACCCACGCCTTTGCACCAACGCCAATTACCAAAGAAAGTGGCGAACGTACGCCTACCGAAAATAACGAAAAAGTAATGGTGGATTGCGCTTTACTGGCAGTAGAAGAATTGATGCGCGAACACAAAGAATGCTTACTTTATGGACAAGATGTGGGTCATCGCTTAGGTGGCGTTTTCCGAGAAGCAGCAACTTTAGCACAAAAATTTGGCAAGGAGCGCGTTTTTAATACGCCCATTCAAGAGGCATTTATTATTGGGAGTACGGTTGGAATGGCGGCAGTTGGTTTAAAACCAATTGTGGAAGTACAATTTGCCGATTACATCTGGCCCGGTTTGAATCAGTTATTTACGGAAGTAAGTCGTTCTTGCTATTTATCAAATGGTAAATTTCCAGTGAGTTGTATCATTCGTGTGCCAATTGGTGCGTATGGTAGCGGTGGTCCTTATCATTCTTCGAGCGTTGAATCCGTTTTGACTAATATTAATGGTATAAAAATCGTCTATCCAAGTAATGGAGCAGATATGAAAGGCTTAATGAAAGCTGCTTATTATGACCCAAATCCAGTGGTAATTTTGGAACACAAAGGATTGTATTGGTCAAAAGTACGCGGTACGAGCGCAGCCAAAACCATCGAACCCGCTGCGGATTATATCTTGCCATTAGGAAAAGCAGCAACGCCATTGCGAGCGGAAGAAAGTTATATTGAAAAAGGCGAATCTATGGTCGTTGTGACTTACGGGATGGGTGTTCATTGGGCACTAAATGCAGCAAAAAAATATGAAGGTAAAATAGAAATCATTGATTTACGGACGCTTTATCCATTAGATACGGAAACCATTTTTGCAGCAGTAAAAAATCACGGTCGTTGTTTAGTCGTGACAGAAGAACCTGTTAATAATACTTTTGCACAAAGCCTTGCAGCGCGGATACAAGAGCATTGTTTTAAATATTTAGATGCGCCCGTTTTTACCATCGGTTCAGAAAATATGCCCGCTATTCCACTAAATTCTGTTTTAGAGCAAACGATGATTCCTTCCATTGAAAAAGTAAGTGCTAAAATTACCGAAGTACTCGCCTACTAGATTATTCATCATTTATTGATGTCTAGTTTTTTCATAATAAAATAAGTCTGATTGAAAATTTCCTTTTTAACGATCAGACTTATTTTATTTTTATTAATATCAATATTTTTTTAGCAACTTTGCAAAGCAATATTCTCCCTTACTTACCGTTAGTTTAAAACTTGCACAAAAAATTCCACTTAGGATTACTCCTATCGCTACACTAAAAAAACAGTGATTCTCAAAAAGTAGTAACATAGGTAATAAAATAGTTAAGCAAAAATCCTTATTTGTCGTTAGACTATGCCTATTTTTGCGCCACTTTTTCAGCTTTTCACCTTTTCCATGTCTTTTTTCTGAACAAAACTATAATTGCTAATCATCGCTTTGCTTCACATCGGAGTAAAACGTATCCCACTGACAACCGTTTAACTTATTTCAAGAGATGATGATAAGATATTTATTTACTATTCTTTCTTTGATATGCTTCGTGCAAATAGCACAGTCGCAAGTACCTATGCCGATTAAGTTGTACCCGACTGAAAATAATCAGGTAAGCACCACTGCCAAGTCATCAATGATGTGTGGAGATGCGGGTGATGTACGACTAACTTATCGTGGAGATGATTTTACCGCCCCTTTCGCTGATGAACCTTTTATCCTATGTTCAGGTGAAAGTATGACGGTGGCTAAAGTCGGCACTATCGACACGACCAACGATCCAAATCCAAGTACAGATCCTACTATTGGCTACGTATTTTACGAGTGTCGCCCCACAATTGAAGGACCAGACTTGGCTAATATTTTATCTGATTGTGTATTTAATTCCGCTAATTTCTTATCCGATG
Source organism: Saprospiraceae bacterium (assembly GCA_045106545.1). Taxonomy (GTDB): domain Bacteria; phylum Bacteroidota; class Bacteroidia; order Chitinophagales; family Saprospiraceae; genus JBGCES01. Next base: position 7,823 of record JBGCES010000986.1, on the reverse strand, counting down.
TATGTGCAGAAGATGGTCAACCACACCCGATTGAACTACCCATTGCAGACGAAGGCATTTGGATTTTTGCGGATGAAAATGTAGGTGTTTTTGATCCCGTAACTTTCACCAATACGGGAAGATTAAATACAGGATTTGGTTACGAGTTTGAAGACCCAACAGATAATCGCGATTGTCAACCTACGACTTTTTGGTTTGCACCAATTACTTTGCATCGTCTAGGAAATTTTGGTGAACCTGGTTTTGAAGGTACTCCAGTTGGTTCTTGTATCAATGTAAGTGTGGATCAAGCATTCGCTGTGACTTATTTAAATGATATTGAAATCGAAGTAAGACCTCCGATTGCAAGTTTACCTTGTCGTGGACGCTTTACGGTACGCGGAGGATTACCTGAATTAAATGGCGGAGACTACACGGATATTAGCATTACCTTACAAGATGACCCGTCCGTGGAAGCAGACCTGTTGACACCTGGTATTGAAAATGGAGAAACCGCAACTTTTGAAGTATCACAAAGCGGAATATATGAAATCGTAGTGACGGATGCACAAGGTTGTATGTCTGCCATAGCAACCGTTGATATGACTGGTTGCGAAACAGTTGCTTTTACGGCTCCAGATGTAGTGGGTCGTCCAAATCAGACCATTTGTACTGATGTGACCGTTGCAGATTTTAGTAATATCCTTGGTTTTGATTTTAGCATTGAGTGGGATCCAAGTATAGTTTCTTTCAATGACTTAATCAATCTAAACCCTAATCTAGGAGGAGACTTTAACACCAACTCCGCTAATCTAGGGGTACTTAGTGTCACTTGGCAAGAGACAGTTGACTTAAATAACGGTACTACCATTGCTCCTGAAGATTCTGTTTTATTTACCATTTGTTTTAATGTAATTGGAAATGATGGCGAGGTCACGGATTTAACATTTACCAATACCAATGCGAGTAATTCAGGTAATGGTGGTCAGGAAATTGGTTTATTGAGCAACAACGGTAGTGTTATTATCTCTGACAATAGTATTGGTGTGGACTTAACCGCTCGTGATATTAGTTGTAATGGAGAGGTTGATGGTGGATTTGTTATCTCTGTCGTTGGTGGTACTGCACCTTATGAAGTTACTCTTGTTGACACTTTAGATTTCAACACCCCACTTGAGGTTATTATCCTCAATCAAGAAGGCGAAACCGATTCCATAAAAAATCAAGGCGCAGGCGCGTATGCCGTAATCGTCATAGATTCTACTAATCCCGTAGATATAGATACAGTCAGATTTGAGGTTGTTGAACCTGGGTTATTGAGTGGTTCTTTGAATGTAGATCCCCCAACTTGTACAGGTACAGATGATGCAGTTATTACTGTATCACTTGCCCGAGGTGATAGCCCACCAGTACCTATTCCTGCGAGTGAATTAGCAAACTATAATTTTATGTGGGCAGGAGCCCCCAATTTACCTTCAACGGCAAGGCTCACTGACCTAGCTCCAGGCTTTTATTCAGTTACCGTCACGGATCCCAACGGCTGTACTTTTGAAGGAAACACGGTCGTGTCAGATCCTCTTATTCAACCTAATGCGACCATTACTCGCGCTACTTGTACTACTTCTAGCAACGGTAATGGAGCCATAGAATTTGTACCGACCAGTCCAAGTAACGGTCCTGGTGATAGCTTTACCTTTGATTTATTCAAAATAAATCCCGATGGTACTAGTAGTTCAATCGTAGAAGGCATATTATCAGAAACCTTCTTTGTTGGAGGGCTAAACCCTTGCCCATATGAATATATAATTACCGATGCCAATGGGTGTTCTTTAAGAGATACCCTGATCGTGGATGCAGACAAAGAATTAATTGTAGAGGTAATAGACTCTACTAATGTAAGCTGCGCTGGTGGTAACGATGCATTTATTGAGGTGATGGCTCGTGCAGAAGGAACGCCTGCCGCAGGCGCATGGACATTCGAATGGACAGGAGTACCTCCACTCGAAGAAACACCAACCATAAATGATGATGAAAGTCGTGCTGGTATGCTACGCGCAGGTGTTTATACCTTACGAGTGACAGATTCTGACCCCGCTGGTTGCGAAGCTTTCGTTAGCTATAATATCACGGAGCCAGTTCAACTTACAGCAGATGACATCATGACTACTGCTGAAACTTGTAATAACAATGGCGGCGACGGTACGGCATCGATTAGCGTAAGTGGAGGTATTCGACCTTATACTTTTGTTTGGGAAGATATGGTATCTACGACTGATACGATTCGAAGTGATCTCTCAGCAGGTCCTTATACCGTTACCATTCAAGATGCTAATAATTGTGAAGTCGAAGTACAGCTGACTGTAGGCTCACCTACCGCTCCTGCGGTGATCATTGAACCAGATACGGTAACTTGTATCACCGATATGAATGGTGCTTTAACTGCTAATGTCATTCCAGGTAGTGCGCCAATTGCTAGTGTAGAATGGACGGTAGGCGCTAGTACAATTACTGGTCAAACGATTACAGGGCTAGCACCAGGCAGCTATGTAGTCACAGTAACAGGAACAGATAATTGTACAACGATTGATACTGGATTTGTATTCGCGCCCGAATCTATTCGCTTCGATAGTTTAGTGAGCGAAAATCCAAGTTGTCCCGGTTTTGATGATGGTCAATTACGTGCTTTTTTAAGTGGTGGAACAGAGCCTTATCAATACGAGTGGCGTAACGCAGGAACTGGTGATGTCGTTGGTAATAATGCTGTTCTTGCAGGCTTAGTATCAGGTGATTTTATTTTAGAAATTACCGATGCTAACAACTGTGCAACTAGAGATACAATGATCACTTTAGCCGAGCCACCTTCTATCTTAATTGATACCATGCAAACTGTAACCGTAGCAGTAAGCTGTAATAGCGGTGTACCCTGCGATGGTAGTGCAACTATTTTTGCTTCTTATAGCGATGGCTCACCAGGTAATTTTAATTTCCAATGGGAATCAGGTGAAACAACTGAAGGTGCAACTAGCAGCACCGCAGTAGAACTTTGCCAAGGCTTCCAAAGTATAACGATAACGGATGGCGAAATTTGTAGTATTCTCGACTCTGTATTTATCGATGCTCCCGAAGCATTACGTTTAGATGTAAATGCTACCCCAGTAACTTGTTTTGGTGATACAGATGGAACAGCAACGGTATTCCCTGGTGGCGGAACGCCCAACTATACCGTTACTTGGGATGATGCTACGACGGGTGATACAAACCAAGATTTATCTCCTGGCACTTATGCTGTTTCAGTAGTTGATGCGAATAGTTGTGAATTTTCAACTAATGTCACAATTGGAGAACCTGATTCGTTAATTGCTCAAATTGGTGCCGACCAAACCCGCGATGTTACTTGTGCAGGAAGTAGCGATGGAGCAATTTTTATCGTTGCTATGGGTGGTAATGACTTACAAGAATATACTTACGAAATTTCTCCGATGGCAGGTAGCGGAGATGCAGATCTAGTCGAAAACTTACCTCCTGGGGACTACACTATCACGGTAACAGATATACGTGGCTGCGTGGATACCACTTCGCATACCGTAAGAGAACCAGAAGCCATTGAAGTAGATAATATCACGATTCCACAGCCGCTATGTTTCAATCAACAAACATCCGTGATTATTGATCCAGTCGATGTATTTGGTGGAAATGGTGGCCCCTACTCGTTCTCGGTTAATAACTTCAATATGCAATCCATTGAAAATACATTCCCACTGAATGTAAATGGGTTACGCGATTCTGTAATGATTTCGATTTTTGATAATCAACTTTGCCGCTACGATACAACGGTATTTGTAACCCAACCGCAGCAAGTCCAAGTCGTATTTGAGCAAAATAGTATTGAAGTTCAGTTGGGTGATAGTTTACGTTTGAATCCAACAATTATTGGCGATTTCCCAATCAATGATACAATTTCTGGCTCTGTTGTTTGGACACCTCCTACAGCGCTTTCTGATTCAAGTATTTTGAATCCAATTATTCGACCGTTAGATTCGGAAGACTATACTCTAATGGTAACAGATATTAATGGCTGTACAGGTTCAGGTACAATCTTCATTGATGTAGATAAAGATAGGAAAGTTTATATTCCTAATGTTTTCACACCCAATGGTGATGGACCTAACGATGATTTTAGAATCGGAACTGGATTAGGAGTGGCGAGTATCAACTATGTACGCATTTATGACCGCTGGGGTGAATTAGTATTCTCTCAAGAAGAACCCTTAATGCTGGGAGGAGATAGTGGAGAAACTCGTTTATGGGATGGACGACTAGATGGACAGACTATGAACGCTGGCGTATTCGTTTACATTGTCGAAGTGACTTTTGAAGACGATTTAACCTTACTTTATCGAGGTGACGTGACTATACTTCCTTAGTATTTTCAAGTTTCGATAAAACGAAAATTTTGTTAAGAGCAGAACAATGGTGATTGTTCTGCTCTTATTTTTTTGTTAAGCAACCATTCTAACTGTTTTCAGGTTAATAAAAATGAATAATTTAGCGTTGTTAATTTATAACGTATTATCTGACGTTGTTACTTACATCAAAAACTTAAACATGAAATATATCAGTCCTATCCTTTTTGCCTTATTTTTAATTGGAACAGTTAGTCAAGTTAGCGCACAAGAAACGGCTAAGGATAATCCAAATTTATGGAAAACACTTTCCAAAATTACTTTCAAGAAAGAATACGATGAAATGTTGGGATTCAAAGTAGATGTTCCTGTTTTTAGTCAGGACATTAAGAAGCTAGAAGGAAAAGAAGTGACGATTAGAGGTTACATTATTCCCATCGAAGGTTACAAAAGTCATAAAGAATTTATCTTTTCGGCTTTCCCCTATAATATGTGTTTCTTCTGTGGCGGCGCAGGACCTGAAACGGTAATGGAAGTTTTGGCAAATGAAGAGATTGAATACACCGCCGAACCCGTTACGATTCGTGGTAAATTAGAATTAAATTCTTCTGATGTAAATCGCTTAATGTATTCGTTGAGTGAAGTAGAGAAAGTGGAAGCAGAGAATTAATGGTTTAATTATGAGACTGTGTAATTGTTGAACTGTTTATTCGCTTTGACGCGTGGTATAAACAGTTCAACAGTAAACAGTTCAACCCTACTAAAACTGCTCATATTGATTGCGATTACTTTTGAAAATTCGACTCCAACCGAAGCGAATTACGACAAGTAAAACTGCAAAAATTATGAGCACATAGTGAAACGGTACATAGGTAAATGCGAAAATACGCGTCCGATCAATAAACCACATAAACGCAAACGCCGCCGTAATCATCATCATTAATCCTGATATACGCTCAAAACCTGGAATGCGGTCGAGTGGTGTATTTTTATTAATTAATAATAAAGTCGCTACCATCGAAATAATTGGTAATATCTGCGTGTAAACATCCGTATCTAAAATACTCCGCCGTTCAAATAAGAAGAAGTAAATACTCAAGGTCACGGAGAAAATAGCGGGCACGCAAACCCCATAAATCAAAGTGGAATACAAATATTTCCACGGCGACATGTGTCCCTCTCCTCGTCCGAGTAACAACACTAAGAATGCCGTAAACGGAATCAATAAGAAATAGCCTAAAATATAAACCGGATTATCACCGAGTAGATCAAAAAATGCTTTAAGCGTCATTGCAAAAGTAATTCGTAGTGAAAAAAGTAGAAATCAGTTGATTTCGGTAATATTCAAAAACGTTAAGTAAAAGATAACCTAAGTAAATATTAAGAAATAACGTCCAATTATTACGCCACTCCGTCAAATGTATGAAAATAGTCGTTAATACGAGGTTTTTATTAACCAATAAACTAGAAGGAATCGGTTGGTTTACCTATGAAACGCTCCGCCGCATAGTAGAATCACATCCGCAAGACGAATTCATATTTTTGTTTGACCGTCCCTACGACCCCGTTTTTATTTTTGCTAAAAACGTCACTCCTATTGTTTTGCAACCACCCGCCCGTCATCCGTTCCTCTGGTATATATGGTTTGAAATTTCGGTAAAACGTACCCTCAAACGATTAAAACCTGATGTTTTTTTATCGCCCGATGGTTATTGTACATTACAAACAGATATACCAACTGTGATGGTTACCCATGACATCGCACATGTTCATTATGCCGAACAAATTCCTTATTTGGCTAGAAAATATTATCATTATTATATTCCTAAGTTTTTAAAAGCGGCGACTAGGATTATCGCAGTTTCTAACTATACCAAGCGAGATATTATTAATAGTTATCAAATTGCATCTGATAAAATCGCCATAGCTTGTAATGGCTGTCGTAAAGATTTTCAGCCTTTGTTAGAAACAGAAAAAGTAACTGTCCGTAAGCAATATGCAGCGGGACAAGAATATTTTTTTTATCTCGGTGCAATGCATCCTCGTAAAAATATTGCTCGTTTAATTCAGGCGTTTGATCATTTTAAAAAAGAAACGGCAAGTCCAATAAAATTACTTTTGGGTGGACGCTTGGCATGGCAGATCGCAGCTATTAAAAATGCTTACGAAACTGCTAAATACAAAGAAGACATTATTTTACTCGGTTATATTGATAATGCTGAATTACCAAAAATACTGGGCGCAGCAATGGCATTGACCTATGTTTCGTTATTTGAAGGCTTTGGCATTCCAATTTTAGAGGCAATGCACTGCGAAGTTCCCGTTTTAACTTCTAATGTATCGAGTATGCCTGAAGTCGGAGGAGATGCTGCTTTGTTGATTAATCCAACTTCCGTAACAGAAATAGCAGCGGGAATGACGCGCTTGTCTCAAGAACAAACATTACGTCAAAAATTGATAGAAAAAGGAAAACGACAACGACAAAAATTCACCTGGGAAATCGCAGCTGCAGTGATTTATGATAATTTACAAAAAAGTACCTTAAAATAATGATGAACTTCGCTCTCGACCAACGGGAGAAATTATAAAATGTGCCTGATGAATATGAAAAATAAAAAAAGGAACGCCCTCAATATTTGGCGTTTTCAAAATACTATCTGCATAATAGCTCTCTTTGCATTTTCAATCATAAATCTGCAACAATTAAGTGCGCAAATTTTGACAGGCATGAGCACCAAGTGGAGCGATTCTTTTGTCGAGTGGACGGTATATACTGCGGACGAAGATGTAGAAGGAGATTTAAAAATGCGTTGGCAAATGCAAAATGATTGGTCACAATGGGACTATCGGATAGGCGAAAAAACAGGCGAAATAAAAATAAAATGGAAAGGTGACCCAAGCAATTGGGAAGTACGTGGCGAGAATCAAATCATCTTTGCCCACACTAAGTGGAAAGACGACTTTAGCGAGTGGCGCATCGCTGGAGATCAACACGTTTTAAATTTAAAAACGCGTTATCGCAACGATGGCAACGATTGGATCGTACAAGATGACAATCTGGGTAAATTTGAGATATTTACCGAATATGAAGGAGATCCTAGAGATTGGATTATCGTAGACGAATTAAAAGCAGAAGTAGATCTGCCTTTAAAAATGGCAATTCTCTTTTTAGCTATTTATCATTCGTCACCGCGTCAATAAGAAAGGAGTTTCAGGTAAGCACTTGTCAATTGGTTTTAAACTTATCCCGTAGTATCAAGGCATCAACAATTAAATTTATCGAACTACTCAATTCATTCATCTTAAGTAGTTAACCTAAAATAATCGACACATTTTGTGACGGTCTCTTTTTGCACTATACATCGTTAAAAAGCCTCGTCGTAAAAAGACTATGACTACGTTTTTTGCCTTGTCTAGCACAAAAATAGCCTCAGTCAAAAA
>JBGCES010000985.1:0-3345 GCA_045106545.1 Saprospiraceae bacterium | reverse complement strand
CATGCTTATAATGGTCGGCGCACGCCACGTACAGAAGTGATGTTTCAAACGGGTGGTACGGCTTACGTTTATCTAATCTACGGCATCCATCATTTGTTCAACGTCGTGACTGCGCCAGCGGAAACAGCACACGCCGTTTTGATTCGTGGATTAGAACCAACGGATAACTTGGAACTAATGTTAACGCGGCGCAGTTTTACTAAATTGAAACCAAACCTTACGGCCGGCCCAGGTACATTAACGAAAGCATTGGGTATTGATCGTCGTTATACAGGATCAAGTTTGACGGCGGCGGATAGCTTGATTTGGTTGGAAGATCGCGGTGAGGTAATTTTGGAAGAACAAATCTTGGCTAGTCCGCGCGTAGGTATTGATTATGCGGAGGAGTGCGTGGATTGGGCTTGGCGGTTTCGAGTTAGAGGGAGTAAATACACGTCAAAAGCGAAGTGATGTTTTTCAAATTTGGCTACGCCAATTTCTCTTTTCAATTCGCCTAACATTAATCTTATCCTGTAGAGTCGTCAAGTATCGTTCTAACTTTCCTAATTCATCGTCTTGTAAATCGCCTTTATACTCACTCGGATAGATGGCATTACCATAGTTGTCTTGCGATTTATGAGGTGTATCATCCACGATTAATATGCGTTTTAAATCATATCCTCTTCGTCTTACTTTTTTCAATGGCTTGACAAAATGGTAATGTCGATTAGAGTCATTGAAAATATATCCTTCGTCTCTATAAAAATTTCTGCGGTAAGTACAGCGGCTGTTTCCCCAAACGAATGCTAATGGATAATCGGTTGGAATGATGTTTTTCACTATCTCCATTACGTAATCATCTGACGCAGACGACCAAATAGCAACTATGAAATTTGTTTGCGCGTAAGCTAAAAATTCATCTAGGTAGGGACGTTTATAAACGTAATAATCAAAAACTATGAAATCGGCTTTGCGTTCTAATTGCTGCTCCGTAGCAAATATTAGCGTTTCATCTAAATCTAAAATTAGTAAAATTTTATCAGCGCTTTTCATGGTTTGCCCCAATCATTATGCTTTTATTTTTCTCAATATTGAGAAGTTACATTTACGCCATTCAACCAAAAATTACCCTATTTTAATTCCCCTTACCTCATTTAATTTCATTGTCATCGAAACTGCGTCCTGCGCCACCCACTTATCATATTCCTCAATCGCTTGCAAGCGCAAATCATTATCTAAATATCCTTCTTTTACCATCTGGGTAGAACCTGCGACTTTTGACCAGATACCCACTTTCGAATGGAAATTTGCTCGCGATTGGTCGTAGCATTCATCAGAATTAATCACTTCAATTTCAGCAAAACCCGTCTCTTTTAATAAATCGGCTAATTCATCTGCCATGCGATTACTCATGCCTGCATCAGCGCGCCATTTTAGAAATGTATCGTAAAAAGAGCGCATCGAAGCGGGGGGATTGGGATTCCACGCTAAAGCTTCGTGATTATAATCTAGGATGGAAATTTGCCCATTCGGTTTGAGCATTTCTTTCATTTTTAACAATGCCGCTTTAGGATCGCTCAACCATTGTAACGTACGCGCGGAGATGATTAAATCGAATGGTTCTGTACTTTCAAAGGCAAATAAATCGGAGTGAACAAGTTCTAAATTTGGAACATCAGCGTAAGTTTCTTTTCCACTGAGGATAAATTTTTCCGTATTATCAATGCCGATAACTTTACCCGTTTCGCCTACAAGTTTGGCTACGTCTTTAGAAATCGCGCCCGTACCGCAACCGACATCGAGTACGCGCATTCCTTTTTGCAACAGCGGTTTTAGTGTTCGGTAGTCATTCGCTAAACTGCGATCATTAAAAATCTTGGTTGCATTGTCGTCGCGTTCGATGTGCTTGTTGCTTTTCATGATAGATTTAGATTACTGATGAAAATTGGTTTACCCACACAATGATAAGCGGATAAACAGCAGCAAAGTAAGCCGATAATCGAACGTTAATACAATTTCTAAGTCAATCTAAATTTATCAAAGATCGGGAACTAATTTTTAATCAATATACTCCACCTTGCGAATTAAACGAATTCCAACAGACAACTCAAAACTAAGATTCCGAATCAGTCGCTCAGGTAACGCGCGGGTTTGACCTGTATAAGGATCGATAATGTTACCCAAAGGAGGTTGTTCGTACTGGCGGGAGAAGTCGGGATGGATCGATAATTCTACGAAACCACCTACCAATTCCTGAAACATAAACTCAAAACCACCACCGACGGTTACGCCATAATTTAATCGGCGCACACCTTCTGGAAAGGGATAAATCGAAGCGGTAGGATTGCGCTCGTTAAAAGCGCGGTATTCTTCCAAGTTAGTACTAAAGGTATATTCACCACGAATACCTAATAAATAATAGACTTGGTTGAAGCCTGTCCCGTAAGGATATTTGCGTTTGCCACCTAAAATCAGCGCGATATTATTAAACTGAAAATTCGTTGCATCCAAGCGAAACGGTTGCCCATTATTGATATTAAAAAACTGGCGATTCCGCAACGCGCTACCGCGTTGATGGTAACCTAACTGGGCAAAGATTGCAAATGGCTCTTCCTCTTCATAAGTTTCAATATACACCGCACCGTGATAGCCAAACAACGGATCTTGCTGTAGATCATTCCAATCTTGTACGCCAATTGACAAACCACCTTTCACGCCAAACGCAGAACTGCCCTGCGCCATTAAAGTCGTCATTCCAATTAATAATCCACTGAGAACGAGTAGTAATTTTTTCATGTATAATATGTGTATTTAATAATTGCCACTACCTGCAACGTCGGGAAGACGTTGTAGGTATTTTTTAACTATGCTTTAAAAAACGTGCGCTGTCGCGAAGACAGCAGACGTTAAGAAGAATCAAAAATATGAAATCCATACCGAAATTTTAGTGCCGCTTTTCTATTCCACGTACTACTTTTACATTTAGTCTTTTATAGACTACACTTTACATATCACTTTTCCTTACCTTTGCGCCCAAATTTTACGAGAAAGACGAAACGTTATTTTTAATACCAACGTTAGTCGCTGTAATAAAAATAGACTTATCATTAAATAAATACTTGGATATATAAGGGGCTACATCCCCAATCCAAGATCCAATATCCATAGAATGAACGTTTCATTAAATTGGTTAAAAGATTATATAAAAATCGACTTGCCGCCAGCGGAAGTTAGCGAAATCTTGACGGCAATTGGTCTAGAAGTAGAAGGACAAGAAGAAACTGAAAGTGTCAAAGGCGGTTTGGCAGGCGTAGTAGTTGGTCACGTAACGGAATGTGGTAAACACCCAAATGCCGATAAATTATC
>JBGCES010000984.1:0-3542 GCA_045106545.1 Saprospiraceae bacterium | reverse complement strand
GGGATAGAGCGCGCTTGTATTGTAGTGTGCGATGATCTGGGAGTATGTGACACGACTTATTTAGAAATTAATATCGTGAATGAAGAGGACGGACTTATGGCGATTGATGACCGAGATACAACGATGCGAGGTGAATCCGTTGTGATTAATGTATTTAATAATGATCAAATTCCTTCAAATTCTTTAGATACCTTCTACGTAGATGCAACACCTGGTATGGGTATCGCTATGTTTAACGAAGACGGAACGCTCACGTATGAACATACTGGAACCGAATGTGATACCCTCGATGCTTTCTCCTATGTGATCTGTACTGCGACCTCTTGTGATACAGCAGTAGTAGAAGTTTATATCAGTTGTGATGATGGAGATTTTATGATTTTTGATGGTTTCTCGCCTAACGGAGATGGTGTAAATGATTTCTTTACAATCCAAGGAATTGACCTATTTCCAGACCATGAATTGATAATTTATAATCGCTGGGGGAATGAGGTGCTCCGCCGGAAAGAATATAAAAACGATTGGGATGGAAAGTGGGATGGTAATCGAGATTTACCCGATGGTACTTACTTCTACTTATTTGATACTGGTACGGGAGAGAGACTAAATGGATGGTTGCAGATAGCCCGATAAGTTCAGTTGAAAGAGAACTTAATCAATAGCGTACTTATTTAGTAAAAAGATAAGTTGAATTGTTTGGTAGTTTTAATATGCTCGTTATCAGCGAGTTATATAATTGTTCAAACAGACTTACCTTATTAGTACGCCTACAAAAAGTTTGTTCAGACTTACGTATATTATGTCAATTTATTCCCGAGTGGTAGCACGTGCTATCACTCTTTTTTTTGCTATTCAAATCGCAAGACAGCGCGCTTAACGATTTCCCATTTTCCATCTAGCAATTCTAATTCGCCTGCTTTCATCGTCATCCGTTCTGCATTTTTTAAATCGCCTTGCCCCATGACAAACATTGCCGCGTCAATGATCTCGGCTTGTTGAAGTCGGGCATAATCCACTGTTTCGGCGTGCGTAACGAGGTGATAAAAAGCCATTTGCGGGTCGCGAGTAGAGATTTTAATCGCGTAAGGAGTTACTTTAGCTACAAATTTAGAGACGAGTTGCTCCGCAGGAAAGATTTCGTTGGTAGGCGCAGCAGCGAAGAACATTTTTCCTTTATAATTTTTAAAATGATCATCTGCGGTGATGTCGATGGTAGATAGCTCTATTGTTGGCTCTGATTTGGCTTCGGTAGGCGTTGATTTATTATGCTCTTTATTATACTTCACACCTTCAAAACTCTCCTTTTTAGCAACATCAGTAGGATTTATAATTTCACTTCTTTCAAATAAAGTAGCGGGCTGGATTGGATTGGAGGAATTTGAATTTTCGGCTACTACTTTCGTTTGCTGCAACTCTTGTTGCACTTCTTGTACGTATAGCTCTAGCGTGCTAATTTTTTTGTTCAAATCATTCAGTGCGGGACGCGGGTCATAGGCAGTAGAAATATTGCCAATTGCCGTACTCAGCGCATCTATCTCTTCCTCAAATTGCGATTGCGTTTCATCCTGAACGGTTCTTAAACTATCCAGTTTATGATTGGTATCTTTTTGAATTTGCTTCAACACCATTTGAAACTCGGTAAGCCGCGTTTCTAATTCTTCCGTCGAAATTAAATGCGAGTCACTAGCCACTGGCGTGGTTTCTAGTAGCGTTTCTGCTGATTCCTGATAGGACACAGATGCACTTGGTTGTTGACTCACTTTCTTACTCAGTTCCGTCACATAATGACTTTGGTGCTGATAATTTTCGGACATCCGCTGTACTTCTGCACGGAGTGATTCTATCTGCTGTAAATCAACGCCCGCCCGCTTTTTTAACTCCGTTTGCAGCTGTTGCAATACCGCAGATTCTTCCAAGTATGCATTGAAACGTTCGATTTCTGCATTGGACTTTGCCCCTGTGCTTGATTTTTTATGTTCACCAAAAATCATAAATGCAGGCAAAATCAGCCACTGATAAAGTCCTTTTATCGCGGGACTATTCCGTTTATAAACTAAAATCGAAACCAATAACCAGATCAGGAGAAAAATCAAAATGAAATTCAACCAGAGCGAATCGAAGATAAAAAGTAGTTGCATGCTCACAGTAGTTTAGAACTTAGTAAAGTAAATAATATTTTCCTCGCAGCCTGCGGCTGCTCGGAGTAGGGGATATTAAGGGAGCATTTTTTTGACTTTTCCATCGGGAAAAGTCAAAAAAATGCTCCCTTAAAAATCCCTTTGCGAGGCGACGAAGTCGCCGAGCGAAATTAAAAGAAACTAATATTATTCAGTACCAAACTTACAAAAATATTGTGATGATTCCTTACTGCTAATTCTTAAAAGAAATTTCATCTAGCCCAATCGTAAATTCAATCCGTTGATTATCGCTTACATCCCAAGTTTCCATTTTGATTTGCGGCGTAGCCGTATTCCAATCAATCGAAATCAGACCAAAGTGATTATCCATCACGGGGCCTTCGATGCGATTGCGGTTAGGCGTAGCGAAATGCCAAGTAGAAGACAAACCACTCGAAGTAAAATCATAGATAGGGTAGAAGTCTGTTTCCAATTTTGAAATTTCGGAATAATGCACATCACCACTGATAAATAATACGCCGTTTGCTTGCGTTTTCTCAATCAAGTCCAGCATCTGCTGTTGTTCGTGTGGAAAATTTGCCCAAGCCTCGTAGCCATTCCATTCAATCCCAAACTGCGTTCCCGAACCAATAATTCGTAGATCAGCAGGTTGTTGTAACTGCGTCTCCAACCATGCCCATTGCGTTTCGCCCAGTAAAGTAGAATCCGTATTGGTATGCGGCGCGTAATCATTATGATAAAAACTATAACGCCAATCTTCGTCAAATTCTCCATCATATCTTTTCAAATCATCCCGAAACGTTCTTTCATCCAACAAAATAATTTGTAAAATTCGATCGCCAATTTTACGTTCATAAGTATGGTAAATCCCTGCATGTTTTCGACGCTCTGAATCAGCAGGTTCATCAAAAAAGTCCAAAAATATTTCCTTAGATTCTGCTTTATACGGATAGTGCCGACCCGTGTCATTCCACCCAAAATCGTGATCATCCCAGGTCGCAATCATGGGAACGTGTTGCTTCAAATTTTGAAAAGAAGCTTTACTCGCCAATCGTTGATATTTCGCTTGTAGCGTATCCATGTTTTTGGTGTCCCCGTAAATATTATCCCCCAAAAAGATAAATAAATCTGCTTCGTGTTCTACCACCCGATTAAAAATCGGCAATTCATCGGTCTCGTGACCACAAGAACCAAAGGCAATTTTAGTAATTGGTAAGAGTTGTTGAGGTTGCTCTTGGCAGGCGGTGAAGAGTAAGCAGTAGAGTGAAAGGGAAAGGGAAAGTTTTTGCATGTGTTTGTGAATAGGTGTGAATAGATAGATTGCTAAAATAGAAGCACTTTTAATTTAATTTATAACGAGCGCTGGCGTAATATTTTCAACTAGCATCACGTCAAAATCATACC
>JBGCES010000983.1:0-2577 GCA_045106545.1 Saprospiraceae bacterium | reverse complement strand
CACATTTTGTGACGGTCTCTTTTTGCACTATACATCGTTAAAAAGCCTCGTCGTAAAAAGACTATGACTACGTTTTTTGCCTTGTCTAGCACAAAAATAGCCTCAGTCAAAAATGACGATTATTTCACTTTAACTACTTATAGAATTTTACTCCAACTCCTTCACTCCTACGCGATTATCCCCACTATTTCGATCCACCAATTTATTAATCGGATCAATTCCTGCCTTCGTTGGCAACGCATCGACCATTACCGCAATCTGCATTTCTTCTTGGTCAATCAAATGTTTTTTAAGGTAAACCAAACTATCCTTGCCCGATTCCCCACGCGTGTAAACACCCACATCAATCCAATCACGAATTGGAATTTTCGTTTCGTTCCCTAAACTATCGGCGCGGTATTTCAAGGCATTGACATCAATCGTCACTTCGTATTGATTATCTTTTGCTGCGTAAGTGGCTGATTTAGCGCGATTTTCGTAGAGTGTGATGGTCTCAAACATATCGGTGATGATATATTGTAAACTATCGGGCGTGACTTTACGGAATTCTTTGACGTATTCATCGGAGGTAATGTACTCATCTTCGCGGTACGCCCATTTATCAATAATGCGCCGCAAAGCGAGGTTGACGCTATCTTCGGTAATGTAATCTTGTAGTGCATACATCACCAGCGAACCTTTGCGGTAATGGATGTAACCCTGCCCTTCTACGAGCGCCAACGGTTGCTCTTTTTTTGTTTCTTGATTACGTCCGCGCAGGTAGCGATCCAGTTCTAATTTTAAAAATTGCTGCATCATTTCGGGCGGATATTCCTTTTTCATCACCATCAAAGCGGAGTATTGCGACATGGTTTCGCTAGACATGGCGTTGCCTTTTACTTGTGCTTCGGTGACTTGGTGCGCCCACCACTGATGACCGATTTCGTGCGCCGTAACGTAAAATGGAATGTCCACATCGTCTTCTTCGATTTTTAAAATAAAGCCAATTTCTTCCGAAAATGGAACGGTATTCGGGAACGATTGCGCAAAGCTGCGATAACGCGGAAATTCCATAATGCGCAACTGACGGTATTGATACGGACTGAAATTAGTCGTGAAATAATCGAGCGACTTTTTCATGCCCTTGATCATACGATCGAGGTTGTAATCGTGTCCATCGTGGTAATAAATTTCCAAATTCACTTGCTGACTGCCATCCGCACTGACCCATTCATCGCGCAGCACTTCATAACGCGCCGAAACAATGGAGTAGAAACCAAGAATCGGTTCGTCCATTTTGTAATGGTAATATTTACGCCCGTTCTCTTCCCATTCGCGTTGCAAATAACCAGGCGCGATAGCGATCTGATCGGGCGCAGTGCTCAAAATGGCTTCAAAATTCATGCGATCCGAATCATCCGTCAGTAGATTAATTTTTTTACCAATCGGATCGTCGCGTTCCATCATGCGTTCTTTTTCCTCCAAACCATATTCTCGACGTTCATCATCGGCAGCTAGTTCAAAATTGGCATTATAGCCAAAAGAAGGAAAATATTGGTTATTAAAAAATGTTCCATTGTGCAGCACTTCAGTGTTTGAACCGCTTTCGCGGAAACCTTCCGTTTTGAAATCGGATACAAACGTCATTTCAATGCTATCATTGGGTGCGACAGCTTGCGCTAGACGGTAAATCGAATATTTATAATCTGAGTATTCTTCTTGCAATTCGTTCCCTACATTAAATTCAAAAGAAGTCGTCAACTCTTCATCAGGACTCAACATCACGTGAATATCTTGAATCGGTTGATTGGTTTTATTTTTTAAAATATACTTCCCACGTGCCGTAAAGTCGCGTTCCTCGGGACGAATATCTACTTCTACATAAGTATCAATAATCTTTAATTGCGGGATAAATTCGTACTTTTTCAAGGTCTTTTCGAAATCCGCTTGCTGCTTTTCACGCTGATCCGAATTTGTATATTTATTCACTACGTTCGTGTTGTAATACACAAAACAGCCCGATGCGATAAAGACCAGCAAAGAAGCTAAACCAAAGGTGACTAACGGACGCGACAAGCGCAATTGTCCAATTTTCCAGCGCGTCATAAACTTCGTATCGATACCGCGCACCGTAAAATACAGCACCGCTGCGTACAATAACATCGCTAATCCCAACCAATAAATCGAAAACCAACTAAAGGTCGGAATGTAATGCCCGAAAGAATTCATCTCTGAATAAGTCCCCAAATCAGCATTGCCATATTGAAACATAGCGTGTTCAAATCCGAGTTGACTCAACACGAGCGTGCCGATAAAGAATAGGACAAAAAGGGCATGCCCTAAGAATTTATGATTGACCAAGGTTTGAATAAAAAAGGCTAAAAAGACAAAGGTCGTCATCCCCAATAGCAACTCGCCAAAGAGTTTACTGACGTATAAACCAAAGTCGATATTGGGTTGCCCAAAAATCATTTGCAACGCAATTCCCGTCAACATCAAAACAAAGAGTAGCGACACTAAAGTCCAGATCAACGCCAAAAACTTACCGCCAACGCTCACAAAATTGGGAAAGGGCATCGCATCATAAATCAAATTCAT
>JBGCES010000982.1:0-2549 GCA_045106545.1 Saprospiraceae bacterium | reverse complement strand
CCTGGTTATCAAGTAAGCACCGCTTTCCGTTATTTGGATTGTAATTTTTTTGCTCATGATCCAATTTGTGATCGCGGTGTGATTCGTGGAGCCGCACTGATGGGGCCTAATTGGTTTTATGCCACTATTCTAAATAAAGATATTCAAACGAAACAAGTTGATAGTTTAGATTTACAAAATAACGGGTTGCGCTTACGTTGGCGACAGCAGTGGAATCCAAGTTTAGCGACTGAAATTTTAGCGATTAATAGCGATTTTTCTTATGATTATCAATATGCGTTTAAAGTAGCCCCGCGTTCACAAGACAATCGAATCGGGGTTAAAAATAATCAGATTTGTGAAAAGCAGTTACAATTAAACAATACCTATTTGACTGCCAATAAACAGCAAATACGTACAGGTTATCATTTGCAACACTATTCGGTAGAATCGCGCATTACAACCCAAAATCGCAATAATTCCCCTTCCGATCAGCGGCGAGATAATATCATGCTCGTTCACTCACTTTATGCAGATTTTAACACCGACCCTAAACAAAAATGGGGCGTAGAAGCAGGTATAAGATTAAATTATCTACAGCGTAGTCTTCCAGCAAATAATCAGCAAAAAAATAGTTTTTTAGAACCGCGTTTGCGGCTGTGGTATCAACCGACCGAACATTTGCAGCTATACGGCAACGCAGGTAAATATTTCCAGTTTTTAAATCAGATTATCGAATTTGATGGAGATGAAGCGAGTATAGAAATGCCCGTTTGGGTATTAGGAGGCGCGAAGGATCTACCCTTTTTAAATGCAACGCAATATCAAGTAGGAGCAGTCTGGCAGCAAAAATCGTTATTAATAGATGTGCAATTGTATCAAAAAAATATTGATGGCTTGACTTCGCGCGCAAGTAATTTTGATGAATTTGTAGCTTCGCGTTTTCTCGAAGGCAACGCCAATATTCGTGGTGTGGATGTTTTAATTAAGAAACGCTGGGGGCAATTCCGGTCGTGGTGGAGTTATTCGTATAGTGATATTGAGCATCGTTTTCAGGATTTTTTCGATCCTATTTTTCCTGCGTTGACCGAACAGCCGCATCAATTTCATTGGGTCAATACTTACAAAATCGGTCAATTCGATTTGTCTTTAGGTTGGAAAATTGCTTCGGGTACACCTTATTCTAATCGCGATTATTTTCGGATTGAACGCCGTATGAGCATGGATGGGCAGGAAAACCTCAGTCAATTACAACCCATTGAAAATCAATTCAATAGCGAACGGCTGCCCGCCCAACACCAATTGGATCTTTCAGTCAATTACACCTATCAAGCGCAACGTTGCAAAGCCGTTTTCGGGCTATCTCTATTTAATGTTTATAATCAGGAAAATATTTATAGCCGTAGTTTTTTTATTGGACAGCGTTCGTCTAATCAACAAGGTCCACCGCGATTAGAATTGCGTTATTTGGATCGCGCTAACTTAGGTTTTACGCCTAATGCCGTGGTGAGATTGGAATGGTAAAGTAGAAGGGTCGGAAATAATAAAAGGTTGACTACCAGGGAGGATTACGGTAGTCAACCTTTAATTTACACAGTCAAATGAAAACAAAACTATTTGGATATGCTTCACAAGATTCAGGGGGTAAATGGGGAATAAATAGAGTAATAACGTAACAAATTGTAATCTTGCATATAGGGGGAATTTACTAGTAATACGGTTTCTGTTTCATGTGACATACATACGTTATTAATAACCCAAAAAGATCACGAGACGTTCGCTTCTTTTTTCATTTTTATTAAATTTTAACTTATAAATTTATATTTATTTTATAAATCCATAGTTAACAGAATTTTACAATTTCAAAATGAAATTCATATTAGGCACTTCCATGTGGGGCTGGACGATAAAAAAAGCAACCGCTTTTGAAATTTTAGATTTCTACTATGCTCAAGGTGGGCGACAAGTAGATACTGCAACCAATTATCCAATTAATAAAAACACACTAGACTGGCGCAAAGCGGAGAATATATTAGCGGAATGGATAAACGCCAATGGAGTGAATGATTTAGAAATTTGGGTAAAAGTCGGTAGTTTAGATAACCTGCGATCGCCTCAGCATAATTTACACCCTTCTTTTTTATACCTCGCCTTAGATTATTATCAAAATTTATTCAAGTCCAATCTGCATACCTTTGGCATTCACTGGGATAATCGAGATAACGTAAATGAAATTGCGGCTTCCTTTACTGCCTTAAATGATATTCACCGCGCAGGTTATCAACTCGGTTTTTCGGGCGTACAACGACCTAACCTATATGCTGATTTAAATCAAAATTATCATTTCAAATTTCGTATTCAGCTCAAAAACAACATTCTCCAAAGTGACTACGATCGCTATCCACAGTTTCACGATCAGCACGAATTTATCGCCTACGGCATTAATGCCAATGGTTTAAAATTAAAACCCAACCGCTATCGCGAACAGAGTTATTTAAAAATGCGCGGCGGCGATCCATCTCAACCACATCCCATTATTTCAAAAGTTCAAACAATTATTGAACAAGCCA
>JBGCES010000981.1:0-4339 GCA_045106545.1 Saprospiraceae bacterium | reverse complement strand
CACGAACAAGAGGAGCACATGCAATTGCTTGAAAATGAACAAATTGTACAACGGAGTTGGAATAACCGTTTGTTGTTTTTACTCCTTTTTGCTTTGTTGATTATTGCTTTTGCTATCTATTTTTTACGGGTGCGACGACGACTCAATGCTTCTTTACAACAAAAAAATCAACTGCTCAATCAAGCCGTACAAGATCGCGAATTACTAATTAGAGAAGTACATCATCGCGTAAAGAATAACCTACAAATCATTACGAGCTTACTCAACTTACAACTTCGTCATGTAACACATCCTGCCGCCCGTGCCGCTCTGACCGATGGTCGAAACCGAGTACGTTCTATTTCATTGTTGCATCAAGATTTATATCAAGAATCGAAACTAAAAGGTGTGGATACGCAAATCTATTTAACCAATATCGTCCATAATTTGCAATATGCTTTTCGCGATGAAGAAGTGAACGTTCAGACCGAAATTGATAAAATTATCGTAGATGAAGAGCAGATGGTTTTGGTTGGGTTAATTATCAACGAAGCACTTACGAATGCCTATAAACACGCTTTCGCGGAAACGAAAGAACCGAAAATTGAATTGACTTTTTTAGCACAGCAAGAGCAGTTAAATTTGCGCATTGCTGATAATGGAAAAGGCTTTGATCCTGCTACCGCTACGAGGCAACGGCAGTCCTTTGGTTTGCAATTGATTGAAGATATGGCGCGGAAGTTGAAAGCAAAAATTTCGTTGCAAAGCGATATAAAAGGAACGATTTTAATTTTAGAAATTCCTAATGTCGAACCATCATCGCAGTGATTTTTTTGACGCGGATAGACACTGCGGATACTGGTTTTTAATGACCTTTATACACCTAAGTCGCTCACTACGAACGAATTGCAGTTGCCAACTTAAATACTACCAACTTCTAATCTATGCCCACACTTAACATCCTAATCGTTGAAGATGAACCCATCATTGCCCGTGATCTTTCTTTCGCATTGACGGATATGGGATATCAGGTCACTGGTATTGCACACAGCGCGGCTGCCGCATTGCAGTACTTAGCGCAAGAGCAGATTGATCTATGTTTATTGGACATTAATATCGAAGGGCATTTATCAGGGATTGACGTAGCGCACATCATTAACCAGCAATATCAAATTCCGTTTGTCTATCTCACTTCCTATTCCGACCAAAATACCCTTGAACGCGTAAAAATTACTCAGCCTTTTGGCTATCTCGTCAAACCTGTCGATGAACCTACCTTGAAAAGCACTTTGGAAATTGCCTTGTATAATTTTCAAAATCAAACGGCAGCTACCAAAGGAAATAACGAAGAATTCTGGCTTGAAAGTGAGTTCTTTATTCGGCATCGGGGTGAATTGGTCAAGGTTAATGTAAGCGATATTTTGTACGCCGAGGCGAGTGATAATTATACCTTATTACACACCGAAGATCAGAAATACGTCGTATCCGCTGTTTTAAAAAAGGTAGAGGAAAAACTGCTTCCACATGCTTTTTGTCGCATTCATCGATCTTATCTAATCAATTTGCGTTGTATCCAAAAAGTCGCGCAATACGATGTGTATTTAGGTGGCAAGCCTCTGCCAATTTCGCGGAAGTATCGAGAGGATTTTTTGAGTAAGATTACGACGTTTTAGATTAAATGTAAAATGTAAAACCGCAAAATGTAAAATGTAAAAGGAGCCGCATACACGTTTAAACAAAAAAAAAGCGCGCCCTCTCGGTACGCGCCCTTCTGAAAATCTAAACTTTATTTCTTGCTATGCTTAATTCATATTGCCGCCATTTATATTGCCGAAAAAATAAACGTAACGCTTATTTTTATCGAGCTTAGGCAGGAACAGCTTCCAACGCTGGTGCCGCTGGAAAATCTACGGGCACTTGCGTTATACCGTGGATGAAATTGGAAACGATTTTGTCACCAATCACCAATAGAATATCAACTAAGTTTGCTTTAGTATAACCTGCTGCTAAAAGCGCATCGGTTGTCGCTGCGTCAGGATGTCCACGACGGATGGTTGTTTCTTTTACAAAACGGGCTAGTGCATCAAGTTTATCATTGAAAGATGCCTCACCGCTACGAATTTCTAGAATTTGCTCTTCATTGAAACCATTCATTTTGCCCAAAGCAGTGTGCGCTGCTAAACAATATTTACATTCGTTCACTTGACTAACGACTAAGTTGATGACTTCGCGCTCTTTCGCTTTTAGCGTGCTTTTACGATTTTGTAAAGCTAGGTAATCGCCTAATGCCGTGTCATTATAAGCAAATGATGCGTATATGTTTGGCACAAAACCTAAACCTTTCTGAAGGTTGTCAAAGATAGCTTGGTTATTTTCTGAAACTTGGTCGCGAGTAGGAACATTGAAAGTTGCCATTGTAATATGTATTTTAAGTTTTATAAATTTCGGTATTGAAGGATTTTGAATGGGGGATGTTGGAATCTGGAAACTTGCTTTCCAATATCGAATATCCAAACTCCAAAATCCTTTCAAATACCGTTTGTGATTAATTACAATGCAAAGATGCAGGCTTTCCTTACTGCTTTAAATGATGATAGTTCCCGCCGACTTACCGATTTTTCCCGAAGTGAGAAAAAATTGAACGCAAAACTTGTCCCGAACTTGATTCGGGAGACGCTAAGGCGCAAAGAATTTTTTTGAAACGCGGAGATCTGATAACGTCCGCTGTCTTTCCGACAGCGCACGGTTTATAGCGCTACGAGCAAACACGATCTCTTAGTTCGCGACCACTGTCCCTTATGGAGAGGATTTTTCTATCGAAAAAATTAGGCGGAGGTCGCGGAGAAGATTAGAAAAGCAATTTGATAAATTATTTCGGCAATACTTAGTAAATCTAAGACGGTCTATTCGACATGCCTTTTCGAAATTGCGACGGCGTTTCCTTCACGATCTTTTTAAACATTCGATTAAAAGGTGGAACTTCCTCAAAACCTAACTCATAAGCAATTTCCTTAACCGTATGATCGGTATAAATCAATAATCGCTTCGCTTCTAATGCGATACGTTCGTGGATGACGCGGAGTGGGGAAGGGGAATTAGATTTTTTAAAAAGATTGGAAAGGGTTTTGGGTGATTTGAACATTTCGTTAGCGTAGTCTTGCACTTGGTGCCATTTTCTAAAATGCTTTTCGACTAATAAATTGTACTGACGAACGCTATCCAATTCTTCGGCGGGAATACTTTGTAGCTCGTTTTGTTTTTTATATAAACGCGTAACGGTGATAATTAATCGCTTCAGCAACATTTGCATCATGTCTGCTTGTAAGCTATCGCGATCCGCAAATTCATCTAAAAAGACCTGATACAGCAGGTTAACTTTACGCTGTTCCTTTTCATCTAAGTTAATCAGCGGCGCTTCTTCTACACCATAAAAAAGCAAACCCGCACAAGAAACTTCCTGATCGTGATCGATGATGCAATAAAATTCGCGATTGAACTGCCAGGCAATCACCCAATCTGGATGTTCAAATTCAAAAGACTGATTCGCCAATAAAGTAACAATCGTATTAGATGGCAATTCATGTTTAATACCGTCAATGGTCACGTGCTGATCCGCTCCGTCGTTCCAAGCGATGGTTAACACTACATCATTCTTTTCCGCAAAATAATTGCGCTCCAATTCAGAACAGTGTTGAAAAAGGCGGACTAAACCACCCGTTTGCGCGTTGCGTAAGGTTTGATTTTTCACAGATGGAAATTAAAAAGAGGACAGAAGACAGACCATTGTATTGACAGAAGACAGATGAGATAGTAAATATTATTTCTACCATCCTCCAGCAATAACGATTTGTGTGCTAAATATTATAGTCGCCGTAACAACAACTTGAACTAGTCTTTAGATTTATTTAGTAGATGGATTTGACGATAGACGACTGTTTTTAATAAAAAAGTAAAATAGAAATGGCGTAATCAGCAAAAGTTGATTACGCCATTTTTAATTCTCCATTTTCAATTCTCAATTCGTTATAATCTCCGCCGCCAACAACTCATCCGGAATGCCAAACGCTTGCACCAATCCCATCGCATTCTGCCGCGTCGTAGTACATAATTCTCCATGCAAACGACGGATTGCCTTCGTCTTCGCGGGCGCAAAGTATTCTTTTTCTAAAAACCAGCCTTTGTGCTTTTGCAAAGTATCGAGCGCGTATAATTGACGCAGTTGTTGCAGTGCGCCTTTGATTTTAGGATCTTCGATGTCATTAATCTGTTCGATAAATTTGTCGAGCACCAATTGTTCCACAAAGGCTTCCGCCAAAACGAGCATATGCGGTTGACATTCAAGTGCAGCAGTATAAGAATC
>JBGCES010000980.1:0-3793 GCA_045106545.1 Saprospiraceae bacterium | reverse complement strand
TTGATTAATGATTTCGTAAGTGCTTTTCAGCAAATTCAAATCATCTACTAGCGATTCCGCATACGCGCCAAACCATAAACCAAAAGACGAGACCATCGCTACTTGCAAGTGCGTATAACCTGGCAACAAATCGTCTTTGTGTCGCTCACTCATCGTCTGCAAAGTGGTAAATAACTGTTGCATTACCTCCGCCACATCTTGCAATTCCGCCCGAAAAAACAGGCGTAAATCTACCAACACTTGATCATTCCGCGAACGTCCACTATGAATTTTTTTACCCACATCTCCAAGTCGTTTAGTGAGCAGCATTTCTACCTGCGAATGCACATCTTCAATGCCATCTTCGATTAAAAAATCACCCGCCGCGATTTCCGCGTAAATGTTTTTTAATTCTACTTTTAAAACAGCTAACTCACTGTCTTCAAGTAGATTAATGCTTTCCAGCATTGTAATATGCGCCAGCGAACCTTGCACATCGTACTTCGCCAATTGCAAATCTAATTCCCGATCTTTACCGACGGTGAAGGTTTCAATGACTTTATCTATTTGAGTGTTTTTTTGCCAAAGTTTCATATTGGAGCACTGCTTGGAGCACAGACATTCCTGTCTGTGTCACACTGGATTATTTCACAGACAAGAATGTCTGTACTCCAGCGTATTTCGTTAATAAATTAATGTAAATCTCAATCCCCTCTTCAATCTCTGAAATCAATATAAACTCATCCGCCGTATGCGACCGCTCTGATTTCCCTACGCCCATTTTTAAGGTGGTAAACGGCATCAGCGCCTGATCCGAAAGCGTCGGCGAACCATAATATGCCCGCTTCATTTCCAGTCCATATTTGACCAACGGATGTTCCAAACCAATCTTAGAAGAATTCAAACGAAACGAACGCGCTTTCACTTCCGATTGTAAATTAGCCTTTAATATTTCAAAGACCTCTTGGTTGGAATATTCTTCGTTAGTGCGCACATCAATGACAAATTTGCAAGCATCAGGCACGACATTATGCTGCGTCCCTGCGTTGACTTGCGTCACCGTCATTTTCGTTTTTCCTAATACGGATGATACTTTCGTAAAATCGTAATTTTTAATCCATTCAATATCTTGGATCGCAATATAAATCGAATTAATACCTTCTTCTCGCGCCGCGTGTCCTGCCTTCCCGTGAGCAATTCCATCTACGACCATCAAGCCTTTTTCAGCAATTGCCATCCGCATTTGCGTAGGTTCGCCTACAATGCCGACGTGAATTTTGCCCAAATCCTCTAAAATAGAAGCAATCCCATTTTTACCCGAAATCTCCTCTTCCGCTGTCGCTGCGATAATTAAATTAAATGGCAGATTTTCTTTTTCATAAAAATGCACAAAAGTGGCAATCAATGACACCAGCGATGCCCCCGCGTCATTACTACCCAAACCATACAATACACCATTTTCAATATCTGGACTAAATGGATCGCGTTGCCAACCCGCTACGGGCTTAACGGTATCGTGGTGTGAATTCAATAAAACCGTCGGACGACTTTCATTAAAATATAAATTCTTCGCCCAGACATTATTCCCTTTCCGCTCTACGGAAATATCGTTTTTAGCAAAAAAATCTGCTAAAACCTGCGCCGTTCCTTCTTCTTCACGGGAGAAGGATTGGGTAGATATCAATTGTTGTAAGAGTTGTATGTAGGGACGAGCGTCCACTTTTACATTTTGCATTTTATATTTTTCAATTTTACATAAAAATCCACGTCGCTCACAACCTACAAAAATTCGTTAGATCTGTTAAATCCGTGTTCCCATCATACCTAATTGTGCCGAATCGTCGAAAACGGCACTCCCTTCTCTCCTTTCACCTTCGCCGTTCCACAAATCTGCACTTCCTTCACGCCTTTGCTCAAAGCAAAAAAAGCATTATCCATTTTCGGAATCATACCCGCCGAAATAATTCCCGATTGTTTATAACTCTGATAAGTCATTTCATTAATTACCCGAATGACCGAATCATCATTTTCTGGTTCTGAAAGCACCCCATTTTTTTCAAAACAATACATCAAAGTCGTATCATAAAATTCTGCTAAACTACCCGCCAAAGTCGCCGCAATGGTATCCGCATTGGTATTTAATAACTGTCCTTGCTTATCATGCGTAATCGCACAAAAAACGGGTGTAGCATTCATCTCTAATAACCCGCGTATCGCTTCGGTATTTACATAATCAATATCTCCCGCGAAGCCATAATCAATATCACGTACAATGCGCTTGTGCGACTGAATTGTATTCAAATCTGCACCACTCAAGCCAATAGCTTGATTACTAAATGACTGCAATAGACTCACGATTTTTTTATTAATCAAACCCGCATACACCATCGTCACCACTTCCAAAGTAGCGGCGTCCGTAATACGTCGTCCATTGATCATTTTGGGTTCAATGCCGAGTTGTGGTAGCATTTCCGTAGCACGTCTGCCGCCGCCGTGGACGAGAATTTTATGCCCTTCGATTTGAGTGAACCCTTGCAAAACGGCGCGTAATTCTGCGTCGTTTTCGATGACGTTACCGCCGATTTTAAGAATGGTTAGCATATTGGAGGACAGACATTCTTGTCTGTCAAGTTTAGTGAGAAAATGGAAGACAGACATTCCTGTCTGTTGAAAAACGGTACTTAGACAGACAGGAGTGTCTGTCCTCCATCGAGCATCGCTTTCAACACCGCCTGCGCAGCATACGTCCGATTATTCGCCTGCTCAATCACCAAAGAATTTGGACTATCCAAAACAGCATCTGCTACTACCACATTTCGCCGTACGGGCAAACAGTGCATGAATTTTCCATTATTGGTTAACGCCATTTTTTCGGCAGTGATTTGCCAGTTACTTGCCATTGGCGATGGCAAATCTAATTTTCGTAAAAAATGATCTGCCGTTTTTCCATAGTCATGATACGCCGACCAGTTTTTAGCATAAATAAAATCGGCATCCGCAAACGCTTGATGCTGATTATGTTCAATTCGTACCCCTTCCGTAAAACGCTCCGCTAATTCAAATCCTTTGGGATGCGTAATGGTCAAATCTACTTCGCTATTTTTAATCCACTCCACAAAGGAATTTGACACACATTGCGGCAACGCCTTCGGATGCGGCGCCCAAGTCAAAACGACTTTCGGACGCGCCGTTTTCTTATGTTCTTCAATCGTCAATAAATCGGTCAACGACTGCAACGGATGCAAAATAGCCGATTCCAAACTCACCACGGGCACACTCGCGTATTCAATTAACTTTTCAATCACCACATCTTTATAATCGCGCTCGCGGTCGGTCAAGGTCGGGAACGTCCGCACGCCGATAATATCAGCATATTGACTAATGACCGCTGCCGCTTCTTTGATGTGTTCCGCCTTGTCGGTATTCATTACAATGTTGTCGCCAAATTCAAATTTCCAACCCTGCGCTGCATTCATCGAAATGACGTTCATACCAAGGTTAAACGCTGCTTTCTGCGTACTCAAGCGCGTGCGTAAACTCGGATTAAAAAATAAAAGAACGAGCGTTTTGTTCTTCCCTAATTCGTTGTAAGCTAACGGATTAGCTTTTAAATCTTTCGCCGATTGTAAGAGTTGTTGAACGTTTGGAACGTCTTTTATCGAGGTGTATCTTTTCATTTTTTATGGTTTAACACATAGGCACATAGAAAACGTATCTATGTACTTCTCTATGTGACTATGTGTTTTAAAATTCAACTTTTTCATAGTGCTCTACAGTAGGAAACGGATCATAAAAATGATGCAACAATCGTTTC
>JBGCES010000098.1:0-5985 GCA_045106545.1 Saprospiraceae bacterium | reverse complement strand
CGGAAAACGGGCTTGGAAGATGAAGCGGGACGGATTCAGAGTGGGAATTAGGGGAAATAGGAGTTGCACTTTTGATGACTAAATGCTGTAATTATGAAAGCGGCAAACAACATTTGACTATTTCATAATTACAGTATTTGTTTTAAAATAATCCCCGATTTATAGCGGTAATAGTATACTATAGTATTGGCCGAAAAATAAATTTACCCCGAAATTCTTCGGGGCAGGCTATTCTGATTTTTTCAATTGATGATTTTGTTGAATAAAAACTATTCATTCAGAAAAATCATCATTTGAAAAAATGTAAATTTATTTTTTCGGCGTTTCATAGCTATTGATCGGGGACTCAATTTCCATCAAAAAAAAGCAGGTATTCTAAATTTCGATTTGGATTACCTGCTTTTTTATTTACTGAATTGATCACCTGGATTAATTCATTTATTGTATCATTTACTAATTTTGTTATTGTACTTAATGCGTTACTTTCATCACTTTTTTTGTTACACTTCCTGCTGTGGTGTTTAATTTTAAATAGTAAGCGCCGGGGGCTAATAATGCCGTGTTTAGTTCAGTTGAATGTTTACCAGCTGCTACGGTGGTAGGCGAAACTTGCTGATGAATTTGTTTGCCAGAAATATCAAATAGTTCTAAAATTACTTTTGATGCATTAGGTAATGCATAC
Source organism: Saprospiraceae bacterium (assembly GCA_045106545.1). Taxonomy (GTDB): domain Bacteria; phylum Bacteroidota; class Bacteroidia; order Chitinophagales; family Saprospiraceae; genus JBGCES01. Next base: position 5,303 of record JBGCES010000098.1, on the reverse strand, counting down.
TGGACTGTCAAGTTATTCTGCACTGGATTTGGCATAATGGCTAATTGCAACGAAGCGTTTGCGGTCTTTTCTTGTGGTGACTCGAAAGCAGAGCGTAATTCAATTTCACCCGAATCCGTCAGCGCATTAGCGGTACAATCATCTAGGATAGCGGAAAAAGTACTTCCTCTTCTAGCTCGAAAACCAGGCATTAATCGAATAATACTGCCTGCTGTAAAAGAGCCACTAGAGCCTGATTGAAATTCAATGACTTTATTATTGGTGATAAAACTAGTTGAGGCATAAATATGGGCTTCTTCCTCATTGGCTACAAATTCTTCTTCACGGAACTGACTTTTTGCACTAATCGTGGATTGCCAGCCTGCAGCGATGGTTTCTGCTACTCGCCCTACGCGCGAATTATCTCTAGTTGAAGTATTACCAGTTGGATTGCCGTTATTCAACAGGTTATTAGAAGACCATTGAGGAATACGTTGACAAGAACCTGTACAACTTCCTCCAACGCCCATTACTGTTCTAAAATTCGTACCTGAAACGTTGTTATCATTAATATATCCATGACCATAAGCATAAGGCGTATTTGTGCCATCATTGTTGTGGCGCATGCCTAGTAGATGTCCAAATTCATGGGTGAAAGTAAAGGTAGAGCTATTCCAAATTCCAATGCTAAACGCAGTACTAGACGAGGCACCAATGTCATAGGCTTGACCGATAACTGATGTACCATCGCCATTCGGAATGCCTTGACTTACTAACAAAATAGCCATATCTGCATCGTATTGATCCCGTTGTTCGTGAATAAAATCCATGCTGCCATCAGTATCATCCTGAAATTGTACTAAATCAATCCAACGACCATCGCCATTAAAAGCATTGTCCTCATTAATATTAACACCTTCTACACATGCTAATTCTACCGTAAAATCTACTTCAGAAGCTGCATTAATATCGTCAAATTGCATCATCAATAAATCAATAACTCCAATAATATCTGCCGCCGCCGTGCCTACTTCGTCAGAATAAGCAACCAGAATGCGGATTCTGCATTCTCCTGCTAAACTTTTTGTAGCATTTCTTTCAGGAGAAATTCGTTGTTTTTTAGGTGATTGCTCATCTTTCGTAGATGGCTTATTGGTGTGCTTTGTAGGTTCTATACAATCATTTTTAAAATCCTCTGGTTCATACAAAACATGCAAACCTTCACCTAGAGGCATCAATTTCCAATTGTCCTCTCCAAATAAAATCCGACCAGTAAAGGTCTCTTTTTTAGGATTATAGACCAGTAAAAAACTACCTGATTTTCCTGCGATTTGACCCTTGAGTTGATAACGCCCAGAACGATTTTTTTCGGTAGTAACTTGATCTAATATTAGATCTCCTGTTGGCAGATTGAGCGTTAATGCACTTTTATTTAGTAAATCCTGCGGCGCTAGTTGCACGAAAAATTCCGAACCAGCCACTGCAACGGCTTGTTGTGCTTGCCAATAATGTTGTTGATTACTTTTTAAAACGGTTTGATTGGTATATTTAAAAACCTGCGCTTGGCTGAGGGTTATTGCTAAAAAAAGAAACCCCAATAGCAATAAGCATTTATGATTAAAAATCTGCTTCATCATCTTAATTTTTGTTGGTGAAAAATTAACGGAATGCTTGGTTTTATTACTTGTCTTGCAGTAATTTTTCTACCATTGCTTTTAATGATTCAACAGATTTTTGCGTCGCCTTTAGTTCTTCGGATAGTTGTCGGTTTTTTGTATCTGCTTCGATCGCGTAAAGGGTTAATTCTTCTACTTTTTGGAGTAAATTTCTATTCATATCGCCCAAGGAAAAACCATTTTCGGTAACTTCGGCAGCAGAAGGGATATTAGGTAAGTGTCCTAAGGTTTTAATTTCAGTAGCTAATAGTGGGAGGGGAGTAAGCTCGTAATCTTCCGCAAAAACAAAATCTGGCCAAGAAGCCTGCAATTCTACCCAAACTTCTTCTGCGATAGCCTTCCCATCAATAGATAGAATATAACCATTAGCTAGATCAATTGTACCTATTCCTATATTTCCTGTTTCATCAATAATCATTCTGGTATTATTGACCGTTTGAAGACGAATGACCCCGTTTTCACTTTCAAGTTCTAAATCTGTTCCATCACTTCGGACTTCTCCGATTAATTCACCTGCGAAATTATTAAAAAAGACACCAGGAGAATTTTGCTGTAAGGTCAAATCTCCCCGAACTTCTAATTTTGAAACGGGCTCATCTCTAGCCGTACCGATTCCTACATTTCCATTCTCACTTATCTGCATTCTATCTGAATCATTCGTTTGAAAAAAGAGAGGCGTAGCTTGCTTATTTTCTAAATACATACCTATTCCCGCACCAGAATTTATGTATTTATAAGTGCCGTAAGTAGTCGTTCCATCAGCATTTTTAAGTTGAAGCTCAGGCGATGTAGCTGACATCTCGATGTCTCCATTTCCTTGTAATTGTACACCTTGTCCAAATAGATAGAAAAAATTTAGTGTCAGCAGGATTAGCGTGGATAGTATGGTTTTGATTGTCAACATAATTTCAGGTTTTTATTAAAAAATTATATCAACAAATATCAAGGGTTTAGTCCGAGCAAACTATCACCCAAAACAGTAAATATATCTCCCCCAATTAGGTGAGGTAAGGGAGGTTATGCTTTCAGAAAGCCTAGTTGAATTGCTTTTCGTACTAGACCTACGGAGGTATTGGTTTGCATTTTGACAAATAAGCTGCGTTTGTGGGTGACAACGGTATGTGTGCTGATATTTAATTTTGTTGCAATATCATTGATGGTAACCTCTTCAGCAATTAGGTGCAAAACTTGTTGTTCGCGGCGCGTTAAGTGAGGGATTTCTTCTTTTTGTTGTTGTAGCCCTTCGATTAATTTATTGGTTAATTCATTGCTGATTACTTTTTTTCCTGCTGCTGCATCTTCAATGCCTTGAATTAATTGTTGGTTAGAAATATTTTTTAATAAATAACCATTTGCCCCACTTTCAAAAACAGAAGCGATGATACTACCTTCATCATTGGTCGTTAATATTAATATTTTTACGCTAGCGTATTTTTGTCTGATTTGTAAAGTCGTTTCCAAACCATCCATCACAGGCATACTTAGATCTAATAAAACCACGTCCACTTTTTGTTTATTCAGTAAGTTTAGCACTTCTTTTCCATTAGCAGCTCGACCAACTACTTCTATATTTGGTATTGGTTGTAAGATAGCGATTAAACCATCTACTAATATTTTGTGGTCATCCGCGATGATTATTTTTATGGTATTCATGTGATAAGTATTTTTAAAGGTTAAGTGTCCAGGCAGAAATATGTACAACTTATAAAAAGAGTGAAGTTGTATACAAAACGCTGATTTTCAACACGTTGAACAGTCTGTCTTCTGTCAGATTTATCGGCCTCTTTTCTGTCCTCTCACTTACTAACTTGATTGTTGAATGGTCAAATTGAGTTAATTCGGTTGATGATTAACCACTAATTGGAATACTAATGTTGACACAAGTTCCTTCTGTTGATTGACTTTCCAAATGCATTGTACCTTGAATGGCTTCTACTCGTGATTGAATACCTTTCAAGCCTAAACCTTTGATAATCTGATGTTTATCAAAGCCTTTTCCGTCATCTTCGACGATTAAATCCAGCCAGTTTTCAGAAAAAATTAATTGCAAAAACACTTTTTTTGCTTGCGCGTGTTTTCTAATATTATTTAATAATTCTTGCGTAATGCGATAAAGATGAATGGATGTTTGTTCAGATAATGCTTGTTCTGTGCCAAAAGATTGTAAAGTGATTGCTGTCTTTTCGGTTGTTTCAAATTGTTGAATTAAATCGTAAATGGCTTTACTAAAACCCAATCTTTTGAGCGATTGCGGCATCATTTCATAAGCGATTTTCCGCACTTCATTACAGGCTTCATCTAATAATTGATTTGTTTTTTTAAAAGTAAGTTGCTGAGGCGAATTAGTTACAGTCAATTGATTAAACTGCTGTTTAACGGTAGTTAATAAATTACCCAAGCCATCGTGTAAATCCTGCGCAATGCGTTTGCGCTCTTGCTCTTGCCCATTGAGCGTAGCGTTAAAAGCTACTAATTTCCGTTCTTGTTGCAACTGCTGAATTTCCTGTTGTTGATAGCGCAGTTGTAACTCTTTGCGCTTCATCCGTTGCTGATAAATTAGGACGCCACTCACGATTGTAACGAGTGATAAAAACAGTAAAAATAAGTAAAGATAACTTTGTCTTTGACGTTGTTCTTTATCTACTGCGGCTTGCAACAAATCATTTTTTAATAGCTCATTTTCATAATTGGTTTTTAAATCGGCAAGGGCTTTCAGGTTTTGGTCGCTTAATTCTAAAGCATCTACCGAACTGACTCGTCTTTCTAATGATTCGTAAGCTTTTTGATAATTACCTTCGGCAATGTAACCCTTAATTTTTGTATTTAAAATGATGCGCTGCAAACCGAGTAATTCCTTCATCCTCGGTAAACTCATGACGGATTCTAACATCGAAAAAGGGTCAGTAAACCCCAGCTTTTTTATCTCTGATAAATACATTTCAGTCGGTAAACCTTGTTGTTTCGCTACAAAATAAATCGTACCAATTTGAGAACAGGTTTCTACCATCCGATTGAGCGATTGGATTTCTTTACTGAGCTTATACGATTTTAAATAGTAATCAAAAGCGGTATCGTAATTTTCTAAAGCGTAAAAGGTCTTGCCCAAATTGAATAAAGAGCGACCTACTTTTAACTTGGAATTTAACTGCTGATTAAGAGTAAGTGAACCTTGATGTTTTTCTATGGATGCAGCATAGTGACCAGCATGATTTAAAGTAATACCCCAATTATTAAGAATATTAGACTGGACGCTTAAATCGCCACTTTTAACGGCAAGTTCATATCCTTGTTGATAAGCTTCGGCTGCCAAATCATACAACTTGCCACCATCAAAGACTAATCCTTTCATCTTATATGCTTTCGCTTGGATGAAATAATTGTTGGGAGAAATGATCTGCAAAGCACTATCTATATATGCTACTGCTTGTTCATCGAAGTTGTTGCTGTAACCTGCCCACGACATCGCTAAATAAGCTTCCACCAATAAATCAGGCTGACCGATAGCTTTAGCTAATTGCAAACCTGCCTGCGCTGTTTCGCTACATTCTTTGCCCGAATAATAACTTTTGGATAATTGGAATAATGCCTTGGCTTTACCTTCGGGAGACTGAATGGTATCTATGACTATTTTTAAACTGTCAATCGCGA
>JBGCES010000979.1:0-5798 GCA_045106545.1 Saprospiraceae bacterium | reverse complement strand
AGGTATCGGATACCTCGAAGGTATCCGATACCTTTTTCTTTTCTCCTACCTCACTTACTCGATTTTCATCAAATTATCCACTCGTTGACCGCACTACCGACCGTCAACCGTTCACCTTCTGCCGTCAACCGTTAAAAAAATACTTATGCTGCCAAAATATGATTTAGAAGAACACGGAATGGTGCTAGGGCATCCGTCTGCACTATTTACTTTATTTTTCACGGAGATGTGGGAGCGTTTTTCTTATTATGGAATGCGCGCCATTTTAGTATTATTTCTTACCTCTGCCATGATTGATGGCGGCTGGGCGTGGTCACGGGCAGAGGCGTTGAGTCTTTACGGTACTTATACCAGTTTGGTTTATCTGACACCAATTTTGGGTGGTTTTTTAGCCGATAAGTACATGGGTTATCGGAATGCAGTTGCACTCGGGGCATTAGTTATGACACTCGGGCACGCCTCAATGGCATTTGAAACGCCGATGACTTTATACATCGGTATCGGTTGTTTGATTATTGGCAATGGTTTTTTCAAACCTAATATTACTTCCATTATTAGTAACATCTACGCTGATTATCCCGAAAAGAAGGATGGCGCATACACTATTTTTTATATGGGTGTAAATGCAGGTGCGTTTTTAGGAATCATGCTTTGCGGTTATTTGGGGGAGAAAATTGGCTGGGGATATGGTTTTGGATTAGCAGGTATTTTTATGTTTTTGGGCATGTTACAATTCTGGTTTGGTCAAGGCATTTTTGGCGAAATTGGTAAAAAGCCAAATCCTGAAACGGATGAAGCAGTTCAACTAAAAGCAGGCGAACGCCTCAACCCATTTACAACTTTGGATAAAATTTTAATGGCGATTGCAGCAGTATTGGGTATTGCTTGGGTAATCAACGATCCGGTATCGACTATCGGCGGTGGCGGATTATTTAACTTCAATATCGGTAGTTTAGATGGTGCTACTGCGGTGATTTTAATTGCCGTTGTTTCATTCTTCATTCTACTCTTTTCTCGAATTGGTCGTTACGATGTAATCACAAGTGATCGCATGATTGCTGTCGGAATTTTTGCATTTTTTACGGTTTTCTTCTGGGCAGCATTTGAGCAAGCGGGTGGTTCGATGACCATCTTTGCGAGCGATTATACGGATCGATCGTTAGAAGGCGGCTGGGCAATGGGTTTTAAAATATTTAATACCTTACTTACTATCATTCCTTTAGCGATTATCACCTATGTTTTGTGGCTGCTGTTTCAACAAACATTCGAAAAATATTCTTTATCGAATATCATTTTAGGAATTAGTTTCCTAATGATTTGGGGAGTGGTACTGTGGATGATTCAACGCGAGTTTTCTCAGACGGGAACAGAAGTACAAGCTTCTTGGTTCAGCATCTTAAATTCGTTTTTCATAATCACCTGTGCGCCCTTCTTCTCGCGCTGGTGGGAAAGTAAATACAATCCGAGTGCCGCAGTAAAATACGCCTTAGGCTTAATCTTATTAGGAATCGGCTTCGCCGCTTTAGCCTTTGGCGCAATGAGCATTCCGCAAGGAGCAGCAGTAGCAGCAGTGAGTATGGCGTGGTTAGTGATTGCTTATTTCTTCCACACGATGGGCGAATTATGTCTATCTCCCGTCGGTCTATCTTACGTAAGTAAACTCGTTCCCGCACGGATGATTGCGTTCATGTTTGGAATCTGGTACTTAGCGATTGCTATTGGTAATAAAACGGCTGGAACACTTGGTGGAATGATTGACCAAATTACCAGCGAATATTCTTTGACGACTTTCTTCCTGATTTTTACTTTAATTCCAATTGGTGCAGGTGTAATTTTAATCTTATTAAATCCATTGATTAAAAAACTCATGCACGGTATTCGATAGTAATTAAAATGAGCTGGTCACTTGGAGTGACCAGCTCATTTTAACAAGTACTACACCTTGAATAAAGCATTGATTATCAACTATTTAAAATTTAAAAAAACAAAATCTCTCCTACCGTTATGCGTTACGCGTAACTCCTTAACCGTTATTCCCCACTTTCTTCTTATTTTTGGCGAAATTTTATAGCTGAGTACTTGGTGTTCTGTCCTAGTGGACTAAAAACGACCAACTAAAAACTACCAACTCTTCAAATGGTATTAATAAAACAAGCCAAAATCATCGCGCCTGGCAGCGCAAACCATCAACAAATACGGGATATTCTAATCGAAAAAGGTCAGATTACGCAGATTGCACAGACAATCAAAGCGGATGATGCACAGCAAATTGCAGTTGATAATTTGCATGTTTCTCCTGGTTGGTTTGATACATGGGTACAAGTAGGTGATCCTGGTTTTGAACACCGTGAAGATTTGGATTCGATTGTGGCAACAGCAGCGGCAGGAGGTTTTACTGCCATTACTTGTTTGCCCAATACCCAACCGGTGATTGAGTCTAAGTCGCAGGTTTTATATATTAAAAATCGGACACAGTACGCGCCCATTGAGGTCTATCCAATTGGAGCAATTTCCGAACACGCAGCGGGTAAAGACATCACTGAAATATATGATATGCAAGCAGCGGGGGCAATTGCCTTTTCGGATGGAAAAAATGCGATGCAGGACGGTGGTTTGTTGATGCGCAGTTTACAGTACGTCAAGAAATTCAATGGATTGATTATTAATCATCCTTTTAGTCGTTCGGTGGCAGCGGGCGGGCAATTACACGAAGGTGCGGTCAGTACGATGCTGGGTATCAAAGGTGTTCCTTCCTTGGCAGAAGAGTTGATGGTAGTACGCGATATTTATTTAGCCGAATATACTGACTCCCGCTTACACATTGCGAATATTTCCACAGAACGCTCGGTCGATTTGATTCGTCAGGCGAAAGAAAAAGGGATTAAAATCACCGCCTCAGTTGCCATTTTAAACCTATTACACACCGATCAAGATTTATTAGAATTTAATTCCAATTTAAAAGTGAGTCCGCCACTCCGTAGCGAAGAGGATCGGCAAGCATTAATTCGTGGTGTAAAAGATGGAATCATTGATATGATAACCAGCAATCACGTTCCCGTAGAAGAAGAAGGAAAAAAATTGGAATTTGCCTACGCAACCAGTGGCGCGATTGGTTTACAAACCGCTTTTGCTGCCTTGCGCGAAATAGATTTATCTTTAGATACGATTATAAACGCACTCGCTATTCGTCCACGCGAAATTTTTGGAATAGCAACTGCTGTCGTTGAAACCAATGCTACAGCTAATTTAACCCTCTTCCAACCTAATCGAAAATGGACATTCCGTCCCAGTGATAATTTATCCAAATCTGCGAATACTTCTTTATTGAATCGCAGTTTTAACGGAAGTGTCTTAGGAATTATTAAAGGTGAAAATATAGTGATTAGAGATTAGTTGACTAGTAATCAGACGGTAGTGAATAGTGAAATCCTAATCCGTAAGTACAATGACAGAATTAGTGAATGATGGGATGAATGAATTCCCCTTGATAACCAAGTAATTATGGTGATTCAGTTGATGATTTAAATCTGTCTTACTACTTATTTCACCCAAATAATTTCATCACTCGTCTAAGACTTTTGTTACTCGCTCGTTATTTTTGGAAATTAACTTAGTCAGTTCTCATCTGTATAGTGAAGTGATTAGCAATTAAGTGACCAGTGAACAGTTAGGCAAGATGTTAATAATCAGCACTTTAGCTTTCTGATCACTAGGTCTCTATTTACTGGTTACTCCAATAGTTTGTCTGTCAATGTAATGCTCTGACAGTGGAGCGATCTGACATCTGTCTTCTTTTTCTTCATTCATCAAAACAAAAATTATGGAAAACAACGGAGTAAAGTATGGTCTTTTAGCGGGTTTGGGCGTCATTGCTTACAGCCTAATCCTGTATTTAATTGATGACCAAATGCTTTTTGGCTGGGCAAGCTCAATTGGTACAGTAATCTATCTAATCTGTATGTATAAAGCTGGGGTAGATGAACGTCAAGCAGCTGGTGGTTTTATCACTTGGAAAGAGGCGCTAACACCTACCTTTCTTACCTATGTTATTGCCAGTTTGATCGCTACGGTTTTCACCTATCTCTTGTTTACGACCATTGATCCTGGCTTAATGGATATTCAAAGAGAAATGGCAATTCAACAAATTCAGGGTATGGAAGGTATGATTGGTGAAGAAGGCGTAGAGGAAGGAATCAAACGTATCGAGGAGCAAGGTTCTATGAATTTGCGCGACACTTCGCTAGGATTTGCAATGATGCTAATTGTAGGTTTTGTTTTTGCAGCAATCATCTCTGCAATTGTTAAAAGAAATCGTCCCGCTGGCGTGTAAACAAAAACAACTATTTAGCGTATCTTTGTACCAATATTGACGAAAAACAATCGTTATACTTACAATTTTGAAATGACGATTACTTTTCGAGTTTTTAATAAAATCTTGGAAGGGTTGAATCACTTCCAAGATTTTTTATTTAGTTCGTTTCACTAACGTCCAATATCTAACGTCTAACGTCTTTTACATGCAAGTTACCGTCGTTGTCCCTTTATTTAACGAAGATGAATCGCTCCCTGAATTGGAAGCATGGATTCGCCGCGTGATGCAGGAACATAACTTTTCTTACGAAATTATCATGGTAGATGATGGGAGTAAAGATCGTTCATGGGCAGTCGTAGAGGAGTTACAACGTAAAAACTCGAACGTAAAAGGCATCAAGTTCCGTCGTAATTATGGTAAATCTGCTGCGCTAAACGAAGGTTTTCATGCTGCACAAGGCGATGTAGTGATCACGATGGATGCTGATTTGCAAGATAGTCCCGAAGAAATTCCAGAATTATATCGCATGATTATGGAAGACGATTACGACCTCGTTTCGGGTTGGAAAAAAGAACGCCACGATCCCCTCTCTAAAACGATTCCTTCCAAATTTTTCAATGGCATCACCCGTTATGTGACGGGTATTCATTTAAATGACTTTAATTGCGGGCTGAAGGCATATAAAAAAGCAGTCGTTCACTCTATTGAAGTCTATGGAGAAATGCATCGCTACATTCCCGTGATCGCCAAGTGGTCAGGTTTTACTAACGTCGGTGAGAAAGTCGTTCAGCATCAAGAGCGTAAATATGGCGTAGGTAAATTTAATGGCTGGTATCGCGGGGTAAAAGGATTACTTGACTTAGCTTCAATTATGTTTGTCGGAAAATTTGGCAAACGCCCGATGCACTTTTTTGGTCCAGTCGGTGTAGTAATGTTCTTAATCGGGTTCTTCTCTGCGGCGTATATTGGCATAATGAAACTTATTCGCCTAAGTCAGGGTGCGCGTCCAGGTTTAGTTGTCGATAATCCTTTTTTCTACATTGCCCTTACTTGTATGGTCATGGGAACACTACTATTTATGGCAGGATTTTTAGCAGAATTGGTCGCTCGAACCTCCGCTACGCGCAATGCTTATTTAATTGAACAACGGCTAGGTATTCAGGAAGAAGATTTAGTCGTTTTATAACGGTATCCGCACGATAACTTATAAATATTTTTGTAATTTAAACTTCATTTCCTAGCCAACACCTACCTGATTTTTTCGTTAGTTTTGTAGGCCAATAAGTTCTATGCTTATTGCTGTCGTCTAATTACCAAATTCTCTATCTACGAATATTACTAGTATTATAAACTCATGAAATATATCTTCATTTTCATTTCTTTACTATTAACTCAGCTTGTTTTCTCGCAAAAAACTGATAATCAATCAGTTAAAAGCATTAGTGATGAATTAATAGTAGAGTTGGTCAAAGGTAAAAACTGGAGT
>JBGCES010000978.1:0-1656 GCA_045106545.1 Saprospiraceae bacterium | reverse complement strand
GAAAATGAAAATCGGATTCAAATCAATGAAAATTACGTGGCGACCAAGACGGATGATAGATGGGAATGGTGCATCAAAAATGCCGATTTATACTTAAAAAAAGAGGCAACGAAATATGTGCTAACGGGCAATTGGAAAGGGTATTTGGAAGGGCATGAATCAGCGGGTAGCAAAGGAAAATGTGCGCCCGGCAATATTTATTTAGAGAAACCTATTCTTAAAAAAAGAGAAGTTATTGCGGTCGAGCAAACTACTCTTACTTTACCGCTAGCGACCGTTGAAAATGCGAATTCCCCCGTAGTCATTGATGCGCAAGGGCGTGATTTAAAAGTCGCTCGCACGATTCGCGTACACAGTAAGAATTTAAAAATCCGCGTTTGGGATAATGGAACAGTGGACGGCGATGTGATTACGATTTTTTTAAACGAAAAACGCATTGTCGATCAATTGCGCGTAACGAAAACGAAACGTGCCTTTCCGATTCAGCTGGGCGACGAGAGTAATTTTCTGATTATGCACGCTAATGATTTAGGTGATATTGCGCCGAATACAGTGGCACTTTCCATTGATGATGGCGTGAAGGAACAGCGGCTGATTGTCAGTTCTAATTTAGCAGAAAGCGGGGCGGTGTTGATTAAGGAGATAACAAAGTAAGGTTGCCTTTTTAGTTTAAAAAACTAACTTTCAGTTGCATTTTGCCTTTATTTTACCTAATTTAGAGATTATTGAAGTTCATTTAAGTTGCTGAAAATCAAAAAGTTAAAACATATATTTATAAATTTTTTCCGTAATTAAGTTTATTCCTACTTTCCTTACTGTTTGAACTATACCTATGTTTATTTTCCCTAGATAGAAATGATATTTCTAAGTAGTTGACCGAAGTTTAGTTTAACAACTTCATTTTGTATCAAATTGAAAATCAGTTGGTTATCTAACTTCTAACTTCTAATGTCTTATCACTTAACCCCATATTAAATCTAGTTCTTTGCCAAACTCCATGTCAGAGAACGTTAAATCTAATCAACCGTGCCAGACAACAGTTTAACCGCCGCCCAAAACGCTGGAATAGTCACCTATACCATCAAAATCAATGGTAAGATCATTGATGATTCCATTGAAACATTATCAATCGAAGTGACTAAGGCTGTCAATCAAATTCCAACTGCAACGTTGGTGTTTATAGATGGAGATCCTGCTATAGAAGATTTTGAATTAAGTAATCAAGATCTATTCCTTCCTGGTGCTGACATAGAAATCTCAATCGGTAATGATACTCGACAAGCCGTTATTTTTAAAGGCATCATTACAGCTCATAGCATCAGTATCAGCTCACATGGATCTCAACTACAGATCGAATGCAAAGACGCAATTTTCAGCACAACTTTAACTCGTCAGTGTCGCAATTTTGCGGAGATGTCCGATAGTCAAGTTATCCAAAAAATATTGAGTGAATATCCGATTAACAAGGAAATCAATAGTAGCAATATAGTCCATCAAAAACTAACTCAATATGATGTTTCTGATTGGGATTTCATCCTCAACCGAGCGGATGTAAATGGTATGATTGGTGTGGCAGATGATGGCAAATTTAGTGTACAGCCGCCTGGTGTATCGCAATCTCCTATTTTAACCCTAACCTATGGTGATTCGATCTTA
>JBGCES010000977.1:0-19832 GCA_045106545.1 Saprospiraceae bacterium | reverse complement strand
TAGCAACTTACAACACGGGCGCGACGCTGACCAATGACTCAACGCAGCTAACCAGTAAAGTCGGTTATTTTTATTTAGAACGCAATGAAGCCTTTTTTAAAGATAGCGTCGTGGTGGTCGATCCGCAGTTTACCGTCAGGTCGGATACGATGCAATTTAATACACAAACGAAAGTGGTCAACTTTCTCGGACCGACTTTAATTGCGGCGGATAGTAGCCGCATTTACTGCGAAGATGGTTTTTATGATACGCAAAATAGCCGCGCCGTTTTCACGGAAAATGCGCAATTTGTACGTGGTAAACAGGAAGCCACTGCCGATAAAATCACTTACAATGGTAAGTCCAAGGAATATATTTTAGAGGGAAATGCCCGTTTTGACGAAGAAGATAAACGTGCAACAGCGGATGTGATTCGCTACGAAGAAGAGACGGATCGCACGATTTTGCAAGGCAATGCGCGTTATCAGGATGAAGAACAAGACATCGTTTCGGAAGAAATTATTTATAGCGCGGAGTCCGAAAGTTTTACCACGACGGGGCGTTCGCGCATCAGCGATCCGCCGCAAATTATCGAAGCGGATACGATTAATTACGCCGCTGAGACAGGTTTGGGGATGGCAATTGGTAATGTCGTTTGGCGTGATACGACCGAAGATTTGACTATTAAGGCACAACGCGCGAATTATAATAAAGAAACCGATTTCTTTAAAGCGACGGGTGGGCGCCCGTTATTAATTACCGTTTTGGATGGCGATTCACTCTTTTTAGCATCGGATACTTTGACGGCTTACAAAAATCAACCGCAGCGCGATACCTTACCCGTTTTAGATAGTTTGGGCGTAGTCATTCCCGATTCTATCAATATTATCGAGTCCACTGATACGAGCCGCATTTTAATTGCTGATAACAACGTAGAAGTGTTCAAAAGTAACCTACAAGCTATCTGTGATTCCTTGATTTATAATACCTCAGATAGCATTTTCATCTTCCACGACCAGCCAATTATTTGGTCTGATACTTCTCAATTTTCTGCCGATACGATTCGCATGACTTTACAAAATAATCAAGTGCATCGGATGTTTCTCTATTCCAACTCTTTTGTTATTAACTCGCCCGACGAGGAATTTTACAATCAAATCAAAGGCAATGACATTACTGCCTTTTTTAAAGAAGGCGAAGTAGATCGCGTGGATGTACAAGGCAACGCCGAATCCATTTATTACGCCCTTGACGATGACGATAAGTACATGGGTAGCAACAAAACGGCGAGTAGTTCTATGCTGGTTTATTTTGGTAGTAACGAGGTAGAACGTATTAAATTTGTGCGCGAACCGACGGCAGTTTTTGCGCCGATGAAGCAGGCGGATCATACGAAATTAGCGGGGTTTCGGTGGGAGAAGCAGGCGCGACCGCGGAGTGAGGTGGATTTGTTGGAATAAACCAACTACTTTTACCTCATGAACAAAGAAATCCTCCGTCTCGCCATTCCCAATATCATTTCCAATATTTCCGTTCCGCTACTTTCTACGGTGGACACGGCTTTGATGGGACGACTTTCTGAAGTACACATCGGCGCGGTCGGTATCGGCGCAATGATTTTCAACTTTGTCTATTGGAATTTTGGTTTTCTACGGATGGGAACAACGGGGATTACGGCGCAGGCGTACGGGCAACAAAATAAACAGGCAGTTGTAAATACATTGGGGCGAGCGATACTTGTAGTTTTAGTGGTAGCGGCAGGCGTTTTATTGTTGCAATATCCGTTGGGACAAGTGAGTTTTTCGTTGATGAATATCTCGGCGGAGCAACAGGATTTAGTGGCGGAGTATTTTTATATCCGCGTGTGGGCTGCGCCCGCAACGCTCGGATTATACGCGCTAATGGGTTGGTTTTTTGGGATGCAAAATGCGATTTATCCATTGATTTTGACAGTAGCAATTAATGCGATAAATATCGTTTTGAGTTTCTTTTTGGTGCATCAAATGGGAATGGATGTAGCGGGAGTCGCGTATGGAACATTAGCCGCGCAGTATTTTGGATTAGTGTTAGGACTCTTTTTATTGTGGTGGAAATACCGTGATTTGTTCCAATACTATCAACGCGCAGCGATTTTAAAATGGGAGGAATTGCGCCAATTTTTAAGTCTGAATGCGGATATATTTCTACGCACTTTTTGCCTCACTTTCGCCTTTGGTTTTTTCTATTCGCAATCTGCTTCGGAAGGTGAATTAGTATTAGCAGCCAACGTAATTTTATTACAATTCTTAAATTGGATGTCTTACGGCGTAGATGGATTTGCTTACGCTTCGGAGAGTTTAGTGGGCAAATATGCTGGCGCGAAAAATGCGAGCAAAACACGCCAAGCGGTTAAATTTTCCTTTGTGTGGGGCATGGCATTAGCAACTATTTTTAGTGCACTTTACGGCTTATTCGGCACGCAGTTATTATACATTTATACAAATCAAAGCGATGTCATCACAGCTACTCTACCCTTTCTATTTTGGATGTTTTTATTTCCTATTTTAAGTACGCCTTGTTACTTGTGGGATGGGATTTTTATTGGGCTAACTGCTACAAAGGCGATGCGCAATTCGATGGTATTGGCGTTTATAGCTTATCTCGCAGCTTGGTACTTTCTGCGCGATTTTGGCAATCATGGGCTATGGGCGGCGTTGTTGATTTTTATGGTTTTTCGGGGGGTATTTCAGGGAGGACTGTATTGGAAAAAAGGTGTGGAACTTCATTAGACTTTCGCACCGAATGATAGATTTTCATTAACTTTGATAATCCCTTCCACTTTTTTCATTATCAACACGAGAAAACAAATGCCTACCAACAAAAATATCTACGACCAAGTCAGCGATCTCGTTTCCGAAGGAGAATTGGATGACGCGATTGATCTGCTTCGCGAACATTTGCGGAAGCAAACCAAAGATCAACACAATTTATACGAAGAAGCGGTTGTCTTAGACGGGCAATTATCGGAGTGGAAACGCGATAGTCGCATGGGACTTGCACCTTCGGAAGCACGTTATAGCCGACTCCAAATTGCCATTTTACAACTCGCGAAGGAATCCGTAAATCCCAAACCTGCTCCTACTCCATCTAAAAAAGACGACAAGGATACGACTATCACAAAAACGATTACCGTTGATACAAATAATAAACCCAATTACTTACTTTATGGCTTATTAACGGCAGGGATTTTACTCTTGGGTGTACTATTATGGCGTAGTTTTCCAGAGGAAACACCAAAAGAGAAATCACCTAAAAAGGAAACGCCAACCAATACGCCTACGACTGCTGGTGACACGCCACCACTGGATGATATTGAATCTAAAAACACCTTTGGGACGGATATAGGACATGCTTCTACGGCTACTGATATGGCGATTGCGCAGGGTAAGAAGCAGTTTTTTGGTAAAAGTATTTGGGAATCAAATGTAGATCGCTGGGGGCGAATTGAATTTAATTCGCTGGGTGCTTACGCCAAATGGCGACACGGGACGATTAAGTTTTATGATATTCCACAACGGGGCGTTTTGCGTGGGGAAGTCGTCAATTATCAAGGTAAGAATACAGATTTCTATATGACGGCAGTGAGTCAGAATGAGTTAAAGGTGGCAATCGGTCAGCCGAACGCTACGCCACAGATTTGGAAGCGGAAGTAGTAGATCAGTAATCAGTAATCAGTAATCAGTAATCAGTAATCAAAATTACTAGGAGGTTCAGATAAATTAGTTCAATCTGTTTTTTATTTCCACTTATTGACAGCAGCAACTGACTACTGTTCCAACTCCATGGCATACACTAATACGTAATCTTCCAATAGTCGATACCACAATTGAAAATCGCTCTGATAATCACCTTTTTGCACCTTACCTTGTAGGGTATCACCGTATTCTTCTAACTCAAATGGTTCGATAGAAATATGTGCTTTAAAATCTAATTGCCGCCGACCATAGGCTTTATACAAGGCTTCTTTCGCTCCCCAATACACGTGTAATTGCTCTAAGCGGGTTGCCGCTTCCAAACTTGCCGTTTCTTCGGGGCGCATAAATTTATGTGCGATGCGTTCGATTTTTTCTACCTTCTTTTGAATATCAATTCCTACTGAAATGGGAGCCGCTACTACTGCTGCGATGCCATGAGAATGACTGATAGAAATAGCAAAAGGGGACGCGTCTAAATAAGGCTTACCGAATTGATCTTTATAGCATTCTCCGCGCTGCGATCGACCTGACATCTGGTGCAATAAATAACGTCCTGACCACCATTCCAAACGCCGTTTTTCGCCTTTGATCGCTGCTAATTCGGTTTGTTCGCGAACTGTTAATGGCATTTTTTGTTGAAAATAGGCTTCCTCTTCGGCAATTTGCCAAAGCCCTAATTCGCCGCAGAAAGGTAGATTTTCGTGTAATAGTAATGGCATAAAAAAGTAGTTCGACGTGGTTAGAAAGTTGTTAGAAATAGTTTATAGTTGAAGTTACTTTGGCTATAGATCATAGAATGCAAATAAATTTAACGATATTTTTGGTTTCCTTTCTATCTTGCCTATCAAAATTTAATATTTATATGATTTCCATACAAAAAGTAGCACAATTAACGGGACACGAATCGGGTATCTACTGGCTGGGGGAAGGGCATTCCGCACATCATTTTCTATCGGTAGCGGGTGACGGCTGGTTAGTCGAATGGGATTTGCGCAATCCTGATTTAGGAAAGCTATTGGCAAAGGTGGAAACACAGGCATTTAGTGCGTTATTATTGAAAAAGGAAGAACGAGCTGTTGTTGGAAACATGAACGGTGGCGTACATTGGATCGACCTACGAGAACCTGATAATGCCCGTAATATTTTACATCACCATAAGGGCGTCTTTTCAATTCAGCAAATTGGTAATCAAATACTTACGGCGGGTGGCAAGGGAAAATTGACACGCTGGAGTATGGAAGGAAAAGCCATAGAAAGTTTCCAATTGAGTAATAAAAGCCTACGCTCGATTGCTTTTTTTGCAGAACGCAACGAAGTAGCCGTTGGCGCGAGCGATGGCAATATTTACTTGCTTAACGCGACCAGTTTTGAATTAAAAAAGACGTTAGAAAAGGCACATGATAATTCTGTTTTTAGTTTAAAATATTCGCCTGATGGAAATTACTTATTGAGCGGTGGGCGCGATGCGCACTTAAATGTTTGGGAAACGGAAAACGATTTTCAGCAACATTCTTCGCGTCCCGCACACCTATTTACGGTAAACGATATTTGTTATTCGCCTAATGGCAAATACTTCGCAACGGCGAGTCGAGATAAAACCTTGAAGATTTGGGATGCACACACTTTTGAATTAATAAAAGTCATCGAAATGATTCGCGATAAGGGGCATTTGAATTCGGTGAATGCGGTGTACTGGTCAGCGTACAACAATTACTTATTATCGGCGAGTGATGATCGGAGTATTATTATTTGGGAAATTAAGTAAGGGATCAGGAAAACAATAACCACTTACATTTTGATTTATGCTGATTTGATAGCGTTTTTAGCAAAGGCATATTCCATAGCTTATTCTTCTCCTACGTACAAAATCGTATCAATAGTCGGTTCTCGCAAACTTAGTTTGATTTTCAATACGCCTTTCACCCCAGTCATGATTTGGTCGTCATACCCACGTCCATAGAGCCAGTGGGTGCCGAGTGGCAAATTTTCTAAAATAGCCCGCCCGTCGTCATCCGTATAATGTAGCGTATCAAAACCAGCAAAATTCTCAAATCCAGGGAATTCATTGCGATCGGCGTGGTACTGCACGTAAACTTCACACTCTGGAACGATCACATCGTGGTGAATGGTTTGGATGGTTACTTTAGTCTCTGGAGTAAAAACGATGGGTTCGCTTTTCTGGCAAGAATAGCCAAAAAATAGTGTAAGAATTGAAAGCAAACAAAGGGCAAAAAACGGTCGATTAGTCATAAATTAGTTTTAGTATTACCGAAATAACGAATTATTTCGGTATTGCTGAGTTCTAGTTTGCGCGATCGTGAAATACAAGGATACTAGTCAACGCTTGCTGTAATGAACGTAATTTCTGTCGCGAAGCAGCAAACCGTATTTGTACTCGATCCGTAGATTCAGTGATGCTACCAATGGATAACTCCACGGAAAAAGCATCCTTGAGTTGATCCAAAATTATATCCGCTACGTCCGTAGTCAAATCCATTTCGCATTCATGCAAATATTGATCATCTGCTTTATAAAAAAACTGAACTCGGTTGTGCAGATTTGGATCTTCTGTTTTCATGTTAAGTATTGATGAAAGATAACTTCCCGTTTTATATAAACCGTTTAGCTTTAAAATTGCCTGTAAGTGAGCAAGACAATTTAGTCTTTCAACGGTCAATTGCCAAATTTTTCTTACTCTTGTTATTAAAAGTTGAACAAAAAGTAGTTGAGTACCAATAAAAGATTATCATTCCACATCAATCAGCTGAAAATAGTACCTTTTTTAAAGCCTTGATTTTATTCATTTCAATTAAAAAAATTATGAAATATCACTTTTTCAACTTCGCTCTAATGATTAGTATTCTAGCATGTACCATTGCCTGTAATGGCACTAAAAAAATAGATACTGCCAGTTCTCCCACTGAAAAAAGTTATAAACTAAATGGCAACGAACCTTTCTGGAATATAGAAATCAATAACGGCGGAATTACTTTTACACAGATGGGAAGTGAAGCTATTTACTTTCCTGCTACCACTGCTAAAGCAGGTGGTAATAACCAGATTTATGACACCTCAACTACGATTGATGGAAAGTCAATGGAAATGCGAATTATTATGGAAAGCAAACCGTGTTCTGATACGATGTCAGATAATGAATATGCTTATAAAGTAACGGTTAGTTTGAATGGAAAGACGTACAAAGGTTGTGGAAATGAAGTGGCAATGTAAGAAGTCCTTTGAGTTGATAGGTTTGTAATAAATTATAAGACAAGATTAATTACCAAATCGTTTAACTACTCTAACACACTTGTTATCAACAAGTTACCTAAACTTCATAAACAGTTCAACAAATTAGAAAAAGCCAGTACCGCACGGTGGCGGACTGACTTTTGCTATTATTCCAATATTTCTTTTAACCTAAATCTCATTTTCTGCCAACCGTAGTTAGCGGTTAAGAAAAAAATGTTCAAAAAAAAAAGTTGTGTTTGTTAGTTTGTTTTTCTAAAATTTAAAATGCTTTGATTGTACCTAGTGACTTATACTAATCAATGCAGAAGTCAGCATTAGCTTGTTTAATTTAAAGTGAGTTGTTAAGCATTAATGCCTGACTTCTTGGAGATAGCTTATGCTATCGGGAAAGTTTAAAACAGCATATAAAACGTTCCTAAAAGGAAAAAGTGTTTGTTAGATAGTGTGACTTATTAATATAGTGTTTGTATTATGGTAGTGTTTGTATAGTTCTTTTTCAAAAAGTTAGTCTAAAAAAGTTCGGGAATTTTTAGCTATAAAATAGATAACATTGGCTTACAAATTCCCGAACATAGACTTTTGGGTAAGTGTTTGTTGCAATATAGTTAGTGTCTGTGCTAATATAAAAAACTCTAATTTTTTTCTTATTTGTGGGAGTATCAGTGTGGGAGGTAGTTGTAAGAACAGTTGCTGATTGATATTTGGGAGGGTAAAGAGCAGTTATTGAGCGTATGTCTTACAATTACATACAGTCACAATTTTGATGCCAAAAAGAGAAAAGGGTGATTTTTATTGAAAAAATAATTATTTTGTTATTTGTGACATGATAATTTAGCATGTTATCAGAAGAATTAAGATATAGTAGGCTTAAAAAGCAAAAGCCTCTACCCTATTGAAGAGCAGAGACCTTTAAAAAACTAATTGTTAAAGGACATTTTCATTA
The DNA here is from genome assembly GCA_045106545.1 of Saprospiraceae bacterium. Lineage (GTDB taxonomy): Bacteria > Bacteroidota > Bacteroidia > Chitinophagales > Saprospiraceae > JBGCES01. The sequence continues at coordinate 11,927 of JBGCES010000977.1, read as the reverse complement.
ACGAGTAACGCTTAACTGTTAACGAATAACTTTTATCGTGTTACTCGTTAATAGTTACTCGTTACTTGTTGTAATTTAATTCCGATAATTATTAGTGTTGCGATCGAAACGAGTTTCTTTATTACCTCCAAAATCGAAAGCGACAGTTACTTCGTGGGTTCCTGAGTTAAATTGCTGGAACGCACCAAAGAATACTTCGTAAGAATAGAAAATATTGATATTACTCACTTGTGTTCCTAACATGATACCGACTGCACCGCCCGTTCCGGCACGATAAGTCAATCCTGCGTGTAAACGCTCGTCCAAGAATTTACCAATCAAATTGAAATCAATTAGAATCGGCACATTTTGTACTTTACGAACCATTAAGGAAGGTTCAATCTTTACGTTATAAGCTTCCAAATCAAACTCGTGACCGAAATTAAAAATGAATTGTCGTCCGTCATTCGCCGTCGGCAGTCCTCCAATATCTGCTAAGCGCTCGCTAATCAAATTAGGAATAGCAAATCCGATAAAAGTCGCATCCTTAATCCGCGCGTAAACACCAACTGATGCATCAAAAACATCTCGTCCATCTACCGCATCCGTAATAGCAAAATCACCCGGTTGGTATAAACGATTTTCTAAAATAGAATTCGCTAATTGAAATTTTTGAAATTCTGTAGAAAATCCTGCCGCTACTTTTACATCTTGAATTTCATAACGAAATGCATAGTTTAATTGAAAACGGTAACGTGTGATATTCGCAATAGACTCAGATAAAACGCCTACACCTAATCCTAAGGTCTTACCGATCGGTCCGTTGTAAGAAACGGCGTAAGTGGTTGGTGCATTCGTGAATCCTGTCCACTGATTACGCAAATTTAATTGCAAGCGATGGGACTCTTCGTAACCCGCAAAGGATGGATTTACTAAAATGGGGCTTACATTATAATGAGAGAATACTGCTTCGTACTGCGCAGATGCACTAAATGCAGTGGCTAAAAAAGCTATTAAGAGTATAATATTTTTCATTAGAGAAAGAATTAATCGGTTTGGGAAAAAGAGCAAAAGTCTTGCTCGTTATAATTTGTTAAAGAAAAAGGATATTGGATTGGGGATATTGGAAAAAACATTCCATATCCCCAATTCCTTATTCTATTCAATAATAATTGTCAGTGATCCGCGTACTTGACGAGGTGTGTTATCTACATCGCGGTAATCTAACACCCAGAAGTATCCACCCTCAGGTAGGGCAGAACCACGCGAATTCGTTCCCATCCAAGTATTATCGTAATCTGCCTGCTCAAAAACCAGTTGTCCCCAGCGGTTAAAGATTTGTAAAGTATTATTATCTGCTTGTGTAATACAGTTGATAATAAATTCATCATTCAAACCATCACCATCAGGAGTAATGATTGGACGCCCTGTGAAACAATCTACTTCAAAGATGATTTCTACTCTTTCACTTGCACTACAACCATTTGCATCCTCTACGATGATCGTGTATTCACCTTCTTTGGCTGTTACAAAAACGGAGTCCGTTTCGATATTATCCCAGCGATAAGTGTACGGTGGTGTACCTCCAGTTGGAGTTACGATTGCAGAACCATCTTGATTGATTTCGATATTTTCTACTACGATATTTAACTGAATCGGGTCAACCGTTTCGATACTTTGACTAGCCGTGACGGTACAGTTATTATCATCAATAACTACCACGGTATAATTGTCGTCTGCCAAACCGAAAACAGTCGCGTTTGTACTACCATTATCGTCATCCCATTGGTAATTATAATTAGGTACGCCACCCGTAACCATCGCAGTAATTTCACCATCTTCTTCACCAGCACAACTAATTCCACTCACCGAGAAATTCACTTCTAAAGCAGGAGGAGCTGCAACCGTTAATTCAGCGGTAGCAATACATCCATCGGCATCCGTAGCAGTAACACTGTACGTTCCAGCGCCCACGATGATTGCCGCAGTCGTTTGATTGTTTTCACTCCATAAGTAAGTCACGTCACCAGAACCGCTAGTTACAGCTGCTTCTAAAGTCGCATCGGTTGCGTCAGCACAGCTTACCGCAAAACCATTATAATCGGTCGTTACTTCGGTCGTTAATAATAAACTTGAACTTGGTTCTAGGGTAAAAGTAGCGGAGACCGTGCGTTGATTGGCATCGGTTACTTCTAAGGTGTAGGCACCTGGCAGTAAATTTTCTAAGTCACGCGTGGTAGCCGTAAAGCTATTTGGTCCTGACCAAGCATAAGTATAATCCAAACGTCCACCATTAATTACTGGCTCGATTCGTCCCGTTTCGCTGTCTATACAAGCAGGATTGGTGATAGTCGTTGCCGCTTCGTCGATTTCAAATAATATTACGCTGATTGGATCAAGTACGGTAGTACATCCATTGGCATCCGTTACGGTAGCAACGTAATCACCTAGGCAAAGTCCTACAATATCAACACCTTCGCCTTCATAATTATCTGGTCCTGACCAGTTGACTGTATAAGGCTCCGTACCACCTGTTAGCCCTAAATTGATACCTCCATTACAAACAGCAGGATCGGTTGGGCTGAAGTTATTAGTATCTTCTTCTACTAGAACAATCGCGGCTGGTTCAGTAACTGTTTCAGTAATATTGATGGGTTCACCACCAGCATTACTCGTTACTTGAATAGCGTAAGTACCAGCAGATAAGTTTTCAATAATTACTTCTGTGGTATCAGCAGTGATCGTATTGTCGTTTAATATTATAGTATAAGGAAACTGTCCGCCCGTGATGGTCAAAACAATCGAACCATCTTCCCCTTCTACACAAGAAGTATTTACTCCTTCTGCTTGTACAGCTAGTGGAGAAGGAATATTTTCGATGATTAAGTTATTCAAAACCTGTGTACAGCCTAATTCATCCGTAATCGTAACGGAATAGTTACCCGTTGTCAATCCTACGGCACTACTTGAGTCTGAAGTAATTGGCTCACTCCATACATATGAAAGTGTACCAGTACCTCCTGAAGCAGTAATGGTAATTGAACCATTAGCACTACCTGTTGCGCCCATTTCATTTACAATCTCTTCGTCAGTAATGATTTCTGCACTTTGTTCGATAGTATAATTTTCAGTAATCTGTACATTGTCGGTATCCGTTATGGTTAAGGTATAAGTACCTGGAGCGACATCCATAATGTCTTGAGTAGTGGCGCTAAAGTTAGTACCAGTCCAAACATATGTCGGTTCACCAGCTGCACCACCCGAAGGCGTGATGTCAATGCTCCCCGTTTCACCGAAACAAGCTGCGGTGACAACTGCCGTAACGCGTAATGGACTATTTACAAAACGAGTAATGGTATTGCTACAACCACTCTCCGTATCTGTTACGGTCAAAGTGTATTCACCTGCCATCTGTAATCCACCAAGATCTTTAATTGCAGCCGAAAAGCCATTTGGCCCTAGCCATTGATAGCTGATATTATCCGTACTTGTTCCACCCGTAACATCCAAACTAATCATACCCGCCATCTCTTCCGTGATCGACGTAACTTGTACATTACTAATTTCAATTCCAGGATTTTCAGAACCGATATTAAAACTTTCATCTTCTGAACAGCCGTTGGCATCCATAACGGTGATTACGTAAGTACCTGGTGAAAAATCTTCCCGAACTGGCATTGGTTCGTTAGGATTATCACTCCATTGGACATCATAAGCAGGTGTACCACCAGTAATTGTAATATCTACTCCCCCGTCGTTCGCATTGCTACAACTGGCATTGCTTACACTATTGACTTGTAGTTCAAGTGCGGTTGTATTTCCGCCTACAGTATAGGTTTCTACAGTCGAACCACCATTGCCATCCGTGATGGTTACGGTATAACTTCCTGTCGTTAGATTAAAACGGAAACGGTTACTTGTTTCCCCTATATCTGACCAGGTGTAATTATAATCAGGCATGGGATTTCCACCCGTAACGTTTAATGTTATAGAGCCATCGGTAAAGTTCACACAAGTGGCATCTTCAATCACTGGATCAACAACAATCTGAGCACTCGCATTTACAGTAAACGTCTGGGTCACAGATTGATCGCCACAACGAACAGTTACGGTGTAGTTACCTGCAATCAAGTTTTCCGCTGTATTAGTAGTAGAAGTGATTGGCGCGCTCCAGATAAAGGTTGGTATAGTATTACAGTTTACTAAATTAAGCACAATACGACCATCACTTGCCATTGGGCTAGAAGCGTCGGTCACGTCTGCCGTAAAACTCAAGTCACCACCAGTTTCTTCGCCGATGATTAATTCTCCTGTTCCTCCGTTAAATGGTAAGATGTTTCCATCTTCATCCGTCACTTCTTGTACTGGTGTTTCTGAGTAAACTAATGGATTACGTGTTCCCTGTGGTCCTAGGGCAGTAAAACAAATTTCATACATCGGTTCGCCGTCTGGCAAAGACGCATTTTCGAAATTTTCCTCAATCCAAGAAACGGATAAAAGATTAGGTGTTGATTCAGAATAACCGAAATCAATCAATCGTAAATTAAGCGTATTACCGCCCGATAGAATATTTACATTCTCGTAGCGGAACAAGGTATTGTCCCAAGTCATTCCGTATTGGAAAGAAATGATATTATCAAAATTTTGTGCTGTCACTACTGCACAGCGTTGATCGCCTGTACTGGGAAAGAAAGTTTCGCCTAGTGTAATTGGTGTAATCGGTTCACCACTTACAATATTAATATTAGAACGATTGCCAACAAATGGTACTTCCTGTCCATCTCCGTTAGTGATTTGTGCGTTAGCAAAAGATGCATTAGTACTTCCTGCTCCAATAGCATTAAAGCAGATATTATACAATACGGTATTGTCTGGAACATCTACGCCAGTTGTACCGCTCCAATCTAAGTTTACACTTCCTACATTATCTCTAAAGTTAAATGTATTGAAGCTAGGTAATACGTTATTGGTTACTTCTACCCGATCAAATTGTAACAATGTAGCATCATACTCCATATCATAGTCAACGCTACTGATATTCATAAAACCTTGTACCGTCACAGGAAAACAGAAAGATGCGCCTTCATCAGTCGTTATATCACCTGCTGTAAAAATGATATTAGGAATTGGCTCACCTAGTAAATTAATCGTACCTGGTTCGGTATTTACATCAACTGGTTCTTCGTCAGAGCCAATTACCTCAATTGGGATAGGGCTGTTGCCAAAAGTAAAATCTGTACTTTGTCCTTCATCACCAATAGCTGTAAAGCAAACTGTAAAAATAACATCGGTACAATCTTCTAAGGAAACTCCAAGTGTAGATTCATCTAGCCACGATACAGCTAGTTCACCTTGGTTGGTGTTTAAGGTATTAAAGTTGTTCTCGTTTAGGGCAGCTAAATTGAGGTTTTGAATTCCTGTGAACTGGATAATGGAAGGATTCCAAGTCATGGAAGTTTGCAAAGAAATGATTCCAGTGAAATCATTCGCTACTACATCTACACAGAAATTATTACCTGGTGCTACATCTAAATCAGATGCTACAAAGGTAAATCCATTGGCATCATCACAATCAGCTACACCATCTCCACCGCCATTGTTTCCACCGCCACCGCCGCCGCCGTCACCACCTGTAGCAGTAATTCGACCGTTGCTTGGTGTTAAGCCAATGTTTTGTTCCGTTTCATCCGTCACCTCAATTGAAGTTGGGCTATTAGTAATATCAATATTTGCCGCTCCTGCTGCAGTTACATCAAAACATAATTCAGCAATAGTCGTGTTATTATCTAATGTAACTCCTTCTAGGTTATCGTCTAACCAAGAAACAGAGATAGTCCCAATACCACTATCACCAAAACTATTATTAGTTAAGCCTGCTAAATTGACATTTTGTACCCCAGTAAAAGAAAGGATATCGGAAGGATAGCTGAGTGAATATTGAAAACTAATAATACTTACAAAATCAACTACAGATATCGGTACACATACATTATTGCCGACTTCTCCTTGCGCCGTTCCAATGATTACGCTAAGTGGATTGTCTCCGTTGCCCATTCCTCCGCCACTACCCGCTTCGACACTGATTTGTCCTGCAGTACTGTTCAAGGCTACATTTGTTCCACTTCGTTGAACATCAATAACAGTTGGCGTTCCAGAGAAAGTAATATTTGAGGAGGCATTTGCATTACCAACTACATTATAACACAATTCAAAAGCTACGGTATTATTTGCGACACTAACTGCGCTTGTATTTTCATAATTTACAACAACATTACCCGCTGAAGGAGTAGAAAACTGACTAGCAGTCAAACCAGGAATACCAAAGGTGCGAGCGCGATTGTATTGAATAACTGAGTTGTCAAAATTGATAGAAAATTGAAACTTAGTAATATCGGTGAAATCAGTCACTCGTACTGGAACACATACTTCAGTACCATTTTCGCCGCTTCCACTGCCTGCCGTAACACTAACGGGGTCAGTATTTACGCCTCCGCCATTGTCTTCATCAATTGTGATTTGTCCGGCTGTACTATTTAAATTAATAGTTGTTGCGCTGCGCTGTACATCAATTGTAGTTGGGCTTCCCGAAAAACTAACATTCGAACTTGTTCCTGCTGCACCGATGAGATCATAACATAACTCAAAGGCTACAGTATTATTTGCAACGCTAGCACCATCTGTATTTTCATAATTGACCACTACATTACCCGCTGATGGAGCAGAAAACTGACTAGCAGTCAGTCCCGTAATGCCAAAAGCTTGCGCGCGATCATATTGAATAACGGAATTATCAAAATTAATAGAAAACTGGAATTTCGTAATGTCGGTAAAATTAGAAACGCGTACTGGTACACATACTTCAGTACCACTTTCGCCGTTTCCACTGCTTGCACTGATGCTTACTGGATCAGTACTTACTCCACCGCCGCCATCACCACCGTCGCCGATCACTACTGTTGAATTGGTTGGATTCAATCCTACTTCCTCTTCGTTTACGTTGAGGACTTCAAACTGAGTACCTTCTTCAGTAAACTCAATCGCAGTAGTTCCTGCTGCTAAAGCAGTAAAATTTAGGGTATAAATTACTGTACCATCCGTTAAGGTATTTGCGCCAAAGTTGTTGTCTAACCAAAGCGTTGATACTCTACCTGTTTGATTGGCATTAATCAAGTTTGCATTAAAATCGGGTAACTCGGTGGTAATATTAGTGACCTCATCCAATTGAAGGAGCGTTGCATCCCACTTGATAGCATATTGAAAGCTAATTAGGTCAGAAAAATTGGAAACCGTGATATCCACCGAAAATTGATCGTCTGGATCGGCATTAATAGTTGCAGGAGTAATGCTGAATGTTGGTGTCTGTGCTTGTAGCGTAGTTAGCATAGACATTAATCCAAGCACAAGGCAAGTAATAAATCTAGTCATTATGTTCGGAATTTGGGATAGAACAAAAAATTAGTAGTACAAAAGGCGGGAAATAAAATTAAACTACTGATTTGTCAAGCCATTAAGCTATACAAATTGATCGTCAATTTATTTGTTTAAAGAAGAATAGAAACCGCAGAGATGCATCAGAAGGCAAGAATATAGAAATATTACTGGATGATAAAGCCGTTGTATTTACATCATAAAAATACGGAGCATCATGTAACTATATGACAATATAGCAAGCAATACAGCCCTTTAAATGTTCATGCGATTTAATTCTAAAAAATGTCCTTTTAACTAAAATTAGTTTATCCTATCGGGAAGAAATACAGAATTGATACTAAAAAAATACATTTTGGTATTCTGTATTTCTTAAAAAATTGAAAAAAAACGGGATTATTAAAAATAATATAAATGTCGAGTGAAGATGGCTTAGTTGTAAAGAATGTTTAATTGTTTAACCAATTGAACAGTTCGATCATTCACCTCTAATTACTCTATGTATATTAGTGATTTAGTAATTGTGTGTGTTGCTGTCTGTAACTGATACTGGTAAGTACCAGTTGTAGGAAAAATCTTGTGGTCAATAAAAAGAGAATGATCCCCCGCTGAATAGCGTTCTTTGTGCGTGTGAATTCTTTGACCATTGCTATTGAAGATATGTAAAACTGCAACGGTTGGTTCTGCAAAATTAGCAGAAATAATGGTGGATTCGGTAAAAGGGTTAGGATAATTTTGCTGTAAAGCTAAAATATTTTGTGAGAAGTCCGAAATTGGATTGATTTCATCTAAAGAAACGACTCCAGAGAAGCGTGTGACGGCTATTTCAGTACTACTACTATCAATTGCTTCTACCAATGCAATATTGTCCGTAAACTCAATCAGGCTGCTGTCTCCTGATTCTCCAACAACTTCATAAGTGACGGTAAATATAGTAGTTTCATCGGGTAAGTCAATTCCTTCTAAAGAATTGTCGAGCCACGCCATTGCTAATAATCCTTCGCCAGTCCGGGATGCATTAATATTGTCTTGTGTAAGAGCAGGTAAGCCTAAATTATCTATGCTAACTAGATCTATTACAGTAGAATCCCATTCTAGAGTAAATTGTAATCCAATGAGGTTAGCGAAGTTAGAAGTGGTAATATCTATTTCTACTCGTTCGCCTTGCTCAGTCATTGCACTAGAGGCTCGCAATTCGACTTGAGCATTTAGGGTAGAAAAAGAGCTAATAAAGATAAGAGCTAATAAATAAGAGAGTCTTTTAATGGTATTCATGTCCTTTTTATCGGTTTTGGTAATGAACGGATTTCGATGGCAAAATTATAAAATCGTGGAATCTTATAGTAATGAAATATTACATTTAAAATATTTATATACAACTAACTTGCCAAAAGGCAAAAATAAAGCGAAATGCAGAATGATGAATAATTAATTTTTCATTCATTTTACACAGAGCATTGAAGAACAAATAAATGCTCCTTTTCTAATTTAGAATAGATAATACTATTCTATTAAAATAGAAAATCAACCCTGATGACACATCAGGATTGATTTTCCGATTCAGTTATTGCTAAAAAAGGGAGAATGAATCTTTACAGATTCACTCTCCAGTCTTTTTATATGATTATTCTACAATAATCATTTTCTTAGTAGCTGTGAAGTCAGCAGTTTCCAATGTGTAGTATAATACACCTGTAGCAGTGTTGCTAGAGAATTGAACTTGGTTCAAACCTTTCGCGTAATCACCGTTGATTACAGATAATACTTTACCAGTTACATCAGATACTGTCAATGTTGCAGAAGCAGCAGTTGGCAAGTTGAAGTTGATAGTTGTTACACCGTTGAATGGGTTAGGAGTGTTCTGGAACAACTCGAAACCAGCCGTTTGTGTAGCACCACCGAAGTTCAACGCAACGTCTAATACTTCGTTAGCTTTGTATGCCTCAGCAGCAGTTACTGCAGAGTTTACAGAGATTACCTCGCTTAGGTTAGCACTTGCTTTCGCAGCGAAAGTTAAGCTGAACAATACTTCGTCAGCAGCAACTTCACCATCGAAAGATGTAGTGATAGTACCTTCGTTAGCCAATGTAGTACCGAAGTTTTCTGCAGTTGCAGCACCTTCTACGATTTCTACTAAGTCTAATACGTTATTATCAAAGTTCAATGTGAACTGGTATCCAGCTACATCTACCATGTCAGCAGTGAAGTCAACAGTTACTTCTTCGCCAGCAGCAACAGCAGCATCAGCTACGTTGAATACTACAGCATCGTTAGAAGTACGCTCGTCAGAACCTAACAACATGTTAGGAGTAGCAGAGTTGTTTACGTCACCCACTTTAACTGCTACGAAGTTAGCAGCGTTAGCAGCAACTTGAATGTCGTTAAAGTTAGCTACTTCTGGGAATGCTTCCATCCAAGGATTAGCAGGATTAGGGAATGCATAAGTAGCTTCCACAAATCTCCAAGAAGTGTTGTTCGCTAATTCAGTATCAATGTTCAAGATTAACTTACGTAAAGTTACCATGTCCAAAGTAGTGATTGTCTGAGAGTTATTAACGTCAGCAGCAATCAATTTGTATGGAGAATCTAAGTTAGCAGTACCGATGATGTGCTTACGAATTAATACTAAATCGAAAGTAGATACACCATTCAAGTAGTTAACATCTTTCTCAGGAGTGATTGTGTAATCAGAACCTTCTACTAAGCCTTCGAATCCGAAAGAACCGTCAACTTCTGTAGATAAAGTCATGTCAGTAGCACCACTCAAGCGAATTTCTGCACCTTCTACGTTATCACCCATTTCAGTTTCAATACCACCAGCGATAGCAGCTCCGCCACCAGCACACTCGTCAGTATCGTTAGATTGAACATTGATGATAGTTTCACAGAAAGACTGGTTACCAGCAGCATCAGTCACCCATAATTGTACGAAGTTAGAACCACGTTGGTCACAAGTGAAAGTCAAGCTAGTTTCAGTTGGGTCTGGAGAGAATGACAAAGTCACAGGCTCAGAACAGTCGTCGAAAGAACCAGCGTTTACGTCGCTTGCCCATACTTCAACCATACCAGTAGGCATCAATTCGATGTTCACACCGATTACACAGTAAGCAGTAGGAGCTTTACAGTCCATTGCAGAGAAGTCAAAGTCAACAGTAGAGTTGTTACCACAACCATCCTCAACTAAGTAACGGAAACCGTGAGTACCGTAAGGAATGTTGTTTAATGTTAATGGAGTGAAACCATCAACAGCGTTACCAGCTAATTCACCAGTTAAATCTACAGTTCCGTCGTTGTTAGCATCTAACTGCCAGAATACGCGGTAAGTAGGCTTACACTCGTCAACAGCAGGTACTGGGAATGTTACATTTACAGTACAGTTACCGTTTGCGTTAGTAGAATCACATACTGTGAAATCATCGATAGGATCAATTACTGGAGCTTCGTTATCAGTAACTTTGATAATTTGACGGTAGATAAAGTAACCGTAAGCTTCAGCAGATACGAAGTTGTGTGTTTGATCGTCTTGGATAGCTGCATTTGCTCTCCAAGAATCATCGATAGTACCATTGAAGAATGCATTGTAACCCTCTGTGATACAGTCACCACCAAAGAACGCATCATTACCTTGAGCATCATCTTCATCGAAGTAGATAAAATCTGCATCAATTTCTGCAGGTACTAAATCAACTTCACCATTGAAGTTATTGAAACGAGTCAAATTGTAAGGGTCATTGTTACGCTCAAAACGGTCATCAATGTTATTCTGTAAGAAACAAATGTTCAATACAGGGTCAGATTGGTAATCTAAAGTTACACGTGAACTAGCGTTAGTAAAGAAGTCCAATGGACGTGGTACAACACCTTCTTCAGTGTTAGTTGGATCCCAAGTACACCAGTTGATGAACTTATAAGTACGAACTACTTTGAAACAAGCACCGTCACCATCTTGACCGATAATGTCAAAGATTTCGTCGTTAGTTTCCATACCCCACTGGTCACAGCCACGGTTAGTAATGATGTCTTCAACACGTAAAGGAGCAGGAACGTTATCTAAGTTAGAATCAGCAGAATCATCACATACAACTAAAACATCTGCAGGGAACGTCATTGTCCAGTCAGAGTTAAAGAATACACGGATAGTTTGCTCAATTGTATTACCAGAAATCTGGTTATCATGTACCGTACGTACTGCACGGAAAGTACGAGTGAAAGAACCAACTTTACATACTGGATCGTAGTTACGAGTATCAACTTCCAATAACTGGATAGTAATACCTTCACCAGAACATCCACCTAAGATTGATGGGAATAAGTCATCAGTACCTTCACCACCAGCTTCGTAGCTACCAGTATTTAACTGTAGATCATTCAATGCAGGATCATCACATAAGAAGTCACCATTAGGTGCTCCAATAATTGGTGGAGTCTTATCTTCGATACGGATGTAAGTCCAACAGATGTTAGATAATTCACCATCATCAATACGACCATTACCATTACGGTCTTCAGTTACACGTAGT